>JAZRXU010000035.1:0-7661 GCA_045600345.1 Candidatus Cryptobacteroides sp.
GTCACAGCGAGATTGCCCCTCAGAAGCTTATCGACATTGCAGATGGCAAGAAGCTCATAATCTGTGAGTACTGCGGCCGTATTCTTGTATCTCCTGACGCTCAGGACGCTGAGTAACAGTCATGCCAGCGGCCGGTTCAAAAAAACATTTCGACAGAGAGACGCAGAATCCCAATCTGGAAACTCTCTCCGCCAATAAGCCCCCTCAGGCACTCGATGTTGAGGAGGCTGTTATTGGTGCTATGCTCATTGAACCGAATTGTGTCGATGATGCCTTGGACCAGCTCCAGTCTTCGAGCTTCTACAGCACGAAGTACCGTATGATATTCGAGGCTATCTCGAAGCTTAACCAGGACCATGTCCAGATCGACGTATTCACGGTAGCTCAACAGCTGAAGAAGAACAGACAGCTCGAGGATGTGGGCGGCAATGTCGCTCTTGTGGAGCTTTCCCAGAAGATAGGCGCGGCTGCTCATGTCGAGCGCTATATCCAGATTCTCAAGGAAAAGGATATCCAGCGCAAGCTTATCTCCGCTTCGTATGACATACTCAAGCAGTCGTATGACGAGTCTGTGGATGTGGACGACCTCATCGTCAGCGCGCAGGGTAAGATATTCGACGCGATACAGGATAACAACAAGAATGAAGTCATAGAGGTAAAGGATGCCATCAATGAGGCAATCGAGCGTTTGCAGAAGCTTCAGGATCTGGGGAGCCAGTACAGTGGCGTCCGCACGGGCTTCAAGACGCTTGATGATGTGACCATGGGCCTCCAGCCTTCAGACCTTATCATTCTTGCTGCCCGTCCTTCAGTGGGTAAGACTGCTTTTGTGATGAACATAGCCCGTAATGCCGCTGTGGACTACAATCAGCCTGTGGCTATCTTTTCTCTTGAGATGCCTGCAGTCCAGCTCGCTACCCGTCTGATGGTAGGTGAGACCGGACTGGATGCCGCAAAGCTCAAAGGCGGCCAGCGTCTCGAGCCTTATGAGTGGACGCAGCTTGAGGAGAAACTCAAAGCCTTGTCAAAAGCTCCGCTCTACATAGATGATACTCCATCGCTCCCTATTTACGAGTTCCGCTCGAAATGCAAACGTCTGGTAGCTCAGAAGGGAGTCAAACTGATAATCGTCGATTATCTCCAGCTTATGCAGGGGCCGAAGGAGCTCAGAGGTATGCGTGAGCAGGAGGTTGCTGCGATATCGCGTACTCTCAAGGCTACTGCGAAGGAGCTTCAGGTGCCAATCATAGCGTTGTCACAGCTTTCACGTAACGCAGTGCAGCGAACAGGCTCCAACAACCGTCCTCAGCTTAGCGACCTTCGTGAGTCTGGCTCTATCGAGCAGGATGCGGATATGGTAATGTTCATCCATCGTCTGGACTATCAGGGTATGTCTGAGAATCCGGAGGATAAGGGTAAGACCCAGCTTATCATTGCAAAACATCGTAATGGCCAGGTGGGAGACATTGAACTTATGTTCCGAAGCAGCGAGGTCCGTTTCGTCGATATGGAGGAATCACTTATGCATCAGGCCGAGTTCGGCTCGCCTGTCAGCGTGTCGTCCGCGATGAATGGTCCGCAAGGCGGTTCGTTTGATGACGATTTCGCTGCTCCTCCTATGGATTCGTATAACGATTTCAGCAACAATAGCGATTTTTAGGACATGAAGAGGCTTGCAGTCATATTGATGGTCGTATTTGCGCTCGGTTTCCGTGCCCGTGCACAGTATAACTGCATCCCTGTTGTCTCCACCCATGAGAACGAACTTGGGTTCGTGGCTGGAGAACATGCCACCTATATGCTTCGCTACAAGTATGGCGTCATCAATACTGATATCGCTCAGGCGACTGTAGACCTCGATACGGTACGCATAGGCGGCGTAAAGGCTTTCCATTGCAAAGTCTATGGACGCACCTCGGGTATCTATAAGGTGCTTTTCAATATATCGGAAGATTTTCAGTCATGGTTCTCATGTGACGGCATACGTCCTCTCAGGTTCTATCGTGATACTTACGAATGTGGGTACAAGTCTGTCAATAAGTATACATATATATGGGATACAGACCAGCCGTATATCGATGCGGAGGTCTTCAACTCCCGTATGGAGTCTCCCCGGAACCTGCAGATTCCTCTGAAACAATGTACTTTCGACCTTCCCTCGCTTTATTATTTTGCCAGGAACATCGATCTGTCGAAGATCAGGGAGAACGTGAAGTATCCTATGACTTTTGCCATAGATGATGAGACCTACGATGTATATTATATATATAGAGGTAAGGAACGCAAGAAGATCCAGGGTCTTGGCACTGTGCCATGCCTGCATTTTCAGGCGAAGCTTGTTGCCGGTGAGGTATTCTCGGGAGATCATGACCTGGATATATATGTTTCCGATGATTTGAATCGCGTTCCATTATATTTTGCTGCCGAGATCGCTTCTGGTGAGGCGTCCGGGCGTCTGGTCGGATGCAGCGGGCTGAAGTATCCTATGAGTTGGAAGACTAAAAAGAAATAAAACGGCTGATGGATGAAGTAAAACATACAGGACGGGTCGTAAGCGTTGACCCGCAGGTAACGAAGGTGGAAATCGAAAGAACTTCTGCCTGCAGCTCGTGTCATGCCAGAGAACTCTGTGGATTCTCTGAGTCTGAGAAGAAGATAGTGGATGTTCCTACCAGTGGATTTGACCCTCATGATATAGGCGATGAGGTGGTCGTGTGCATGAAACGTTCCATGGGTATGAAGGCCGTGTGGATTGCATATGTGGCTCCTCTTATCGTGCTGATGGCGGCAATACTCATACTGTCGGCATTCAGCCTCGGGGAACTGGTCACGGGTCTGTGTGCCATCGCTGCCGTTGCTGTATATTACATAGTCATACTGTGTTTCCGCAAGAAATTGAATAACGAATTTATCTTTTATATCAAATAATATGTTTACAAGTACAATTCTCTGGACAGTAGTTGTCCTTTTTGTTCTGGGCGTTGTGCTTGCTGTGCTGCTCTTCATGCTGGCCAGCAAGTTCAAGGTCGAGGAGGATCCAAGAATTGACGAGGTGGAGAAAGTGATGCCAGGCGCCAATTGTGGCGGTTGCGGTTTCGCCGGTTGCCGTGCTTTTGCGCAGAGTTGTGTGGAGGCGGGTAACCTGGACAGCAGCTTCTGCCCTGTGGGCGGCAATGACACGATGAAGAAGGTGGCAACGGTTCTTGGCCTCGAAGTGAAGGAAAAAGCACCTCAGGTGGCAGTCGTTCGCTGTAACGGTACATGTGAGAACCGTCCGCGCATCAATGTGTATGACGGTGTTCAGTCTTGCCGTGTACAGGCTATGCTTTACAAAGGCGAGACCGGATGCAGCTATGGATGCCTGGGTTGCGGCGATTGCGTTGCAGCATGCAAGTTCGATGCAATCCACATGGATCCTGCAACAGGTCTCCCGGTTGTTGATGAAGAAAAATGTACCGCTTGCGGTGCGTGTGCAAAGGCTTGTCCTAAGCAGGTGATCGAGCTTCGCAACAAAGGTCCTCGTGGCATGCGCGTGTTCGTAAGCTGTGTGAACAGGGACAAGGGCGCTGTGGCTAAAAAGGCTTGCGCTGCCGCATGTATCGGTTGCGGTCTTTGTGCGAAGACATGTACCCATGGTGCAATCGTTATGGAGAATAACCTTGCTTATATCGACTACAGCAAGTGTAAGCTCTGCCGTGAGTGCGAGGCTGTATGTTCCACTAACGCGATCCACGGTGTGAATTTCCCCAAGCCTCTTGATAAGGATGCTGTGAAAGCGCGCATCAAGGAGCGTAATGAAAAGGCTAAAGAAAAAAAGGAGGCATAGAATGAAAAAACTTACTTTCGCAATGGGTGGTGTACACCCTGATGACAAGAAGATTTCAGCTTCTTGCAAGATAGAGACTCTTCCTCTGCCTTCTAAGGTGTATGTGTCAATGGCACAGCATCTTGGTGCACCTGCTACACCTGTTGTAGCAGCTGGCGATCAGGTAAAGGTGGGTCAGGTGATAGGTGAGCCTGCTGGCTTTATCTCGGCATTTGTGCATTCTCCTGTATCCGGTACCGTGAAGGCTGTCGCACCTCGTGCCGATATTGCCGGCAACATGGTTCCGCATGTGGAGATCGACGTTGCGGGTGATGACTGGATGGAAGATATCGACCAGTCTGCCACCCTTGTGACAAAGATTCCGGAGGATAAGCAGTTCATCATCGATCAGATCAAGAAAAACGGTGTCGTAGGTCTGGGTGGTGCCACGTTCCCAACTCATGTCAAACTCTGTCCGCCTCCGGGCAAGAAGGCAGAGTGCGTGATTCTCAACGGTGCAGAATGTGAGCCTTACCTTACTTCTGATACACGTATCATGATAGAGCGGGGCAGCGAGATCATTATCGGTGCAGCTATCATCTCACAGGCTCTGGACGGCTGTCCGGTGGTCATAGGTATCGAGGAGAACAAGGGAGAGGCCATCATGAACCTTTCTTCTATCCTCAGCACCCTTAAGAAGACCGTGCCTGCATGCGCCAAGATCGAGATCGAGACTCTCAAGAAGAAATATCCGCAGGGAGGTGAGAAACAGCTCATCGATGCTGTCATGCATCGTCAGGTGAAGTCCGGTGCGCTTCCTATCGACGCCGGTGCTGTAGTGCAGAATGTTGCTACGGCTCTTGCAGTATATGAGGCTGTTCAGAAGAACAGACCGTTGATCACCAATGTACTTACCGTGACCGGCGATTGTCTTGCCCAGCAGCACAACTACCTGTTCCGCATAGGTATGCCTCTTTCATATATAGCGGAATATGCAGGCGGTGTCCCTGAACAGGCTGCCAAGATCATCTCTGGCGGTCCTATGATGGGTAAGGCTATCTCAAATCTCGATGCTGCTACGGTGAAGGGTTCTTCATCTATCCTTTACCTCACGGAAGCTCAGACCAAACGTCCTGAAGAGACAGCGTGTATACGTTGCGGACGTTGTGCTGATGCCTGTCCTATGGGCCTGGAGCCTCACTTCCTGTTCCGTCTGGCGAAGGCCGGAGATATGGAGCAGCTGGAGGCCAACTCAGTGCATGACTGCATCGAGTGCGGCTGCTGTCTGTACTCTTGCCCTGCAGGTGTGCCTCTGCTCGACCTTATCCGTCCTGCAAAAGGTGATGTTATACGAATTATAAGAAGTAGAAAATAATATGCAGAAGTTATTGGTATCCCCATCTCCGCACATCCATGCAGATGTTACCACCCGCAAGATCATGCTCGATGTGATCATAGCCCTTCTTCCGGCTACTCTCGTCGCAGTGTTCTTCTATGGCTGGTCAGAACTTTTGGTTCTGGCGGTGAGTATTCTTTCTTGCGTTGCTCTCGAATGGGCCATCACAAGATTTATCATGAAGAAACCTTCCACTGTCGGAGACCTCTCTGCAGTGGTTACAGGTTTGCTCCTCGCGCTGAACGTGCCTTCCATCACACCATGGTGGGTGATGGTCATCGGTGCTGTGGTTGCGATAGGCGTAGCTAAGATGAGTTTCGGTGGTGTTGGACAGAATGTGTTCAACCCGGCTATCGTAGCCCGCGTATTCCTGCTGATATCTTTCCCTGCCATCATGACTACATGGCCGGTAATCGATGCTCAGCAGGCATGGCATGGCCTCGATGCTGTCACCGGTCCTACCTTCCTCGGCCTTGTGGCTGAAGGTGGTGACTTCGGCGATGTCACAGTGCTGGATGCACTTTTCCAGGTAGGCAGTGCAGGCGAGATCTCTGTCCTTGCGCTTCTCCTCGGATTCGTCTATCTGCTCGTCCGCAGAGTTATCAAACCTTGGATCACTCTTTCCATCTGGGCAACGGTGCTTGTGTTTGCAGGTATGGTTCACTTTGTAGACCCTTCAGCTCCTACAGCAATGGTGGCTCTCCTTTCTGGCGGTATCATGCTCGGTTCCATCTTCATGGCCACCGATTATGTAACCTCTCCTATGACCAGCTGGGGCGGCGTCATATTCGGCGTCGGCATCGGTCTGCTTACCATCATCATACGTTACTGGGGTTCATATCCGGAAGGCGTATCGTTCGCTATTCTTCTTATGAATGCATGCGTTCCGCTTATCAACAAGGTATGCAAATCTAAAAAATTCGGGAGGGCATAGTCATGGCAGTTCAAAGTTCATTTAAAAACATGGTTATCTGCCTCGGTGCCATCACACTTGTGTGCAGCGCTCTTCTCGGCGTGCTTCATGAGGTGACAGCGGCTCCGATTGCAGCTGCGGTACAGGCTAAGACACAGAACGCCATCGCTGCTGTGCTTCCTGAGTTTGACGAGCTCAGTGACCTGCAGGATGGTACATACTACGTTGCCAGGAAAGAGGGCGAGATCGTCGGTATTGCTGTTAACAGCCAGTCTTCCGGCTTCGGCGGTGCACTCCGCATGATGGTGGGTTTCTATCCGGACGGCCGCATATGCAACACTTCCGTTCTTGAGCATTCGGAGACACCCGGTCTTGGTGCAAAATGTACAGAGCCTGCGTTTGCAGATCAGTTCAGGGGTTTCAATCCTTCTGTGAGCAAGCTGTCAGTGAAGAAGGATGGTGGCGAAGTTGGTGCCATCACCGCATCGACCATTACTTCCCGCGCATATTGTGCAGCCCTTGAAAATGCTGTCAATACGTTTGCTGAGCTTGTGACTCCGGCAGAGGAGGTAGTCGTGGTAGAAGAAGTAATCATTATTGAGGAGGGTCAGAGCAATGAGTAAGCTTAATCTTGTAACAAAGGGTTTCATCAAGGATAACCCTACTTTCATGCTGCTGCTCGGTATGTGTCCTACGCTGGCCACAACCACTTCAGCTATCAACGGTATGAGCATGGGCCTTGCCACCACTTTTGTGCTCATCCTCTCCAATATGGCTATCTCAGCCATTGCGCGCTTTATTCCTGACAAGGTCCGTATTCCTTCATACATTGTTGTGATTGCAACATTCGTGACTTTGCTCCAGTTTATCATGCAGGCATATGTTCCTGCGGTGTATGACACTCTCGGTCTGTTCATCCCTCTGATTGTGGTGAACTGTATCGTGCTCGGCCGTGCAGAGGCCTTTGCCAACAAGAATACTGTTGTCGATTCGGCTCTCGATGCAATAGGTGTAGGCCTTGGCTTCACCGTATCCCTCACCGTTCTCGGTATGGTACGCGAGGCTCTGGGTGCAGGCAGCCTGTTCGGATGGAAATTCCTCCCGGGAGACGGTGTACTCGTGTTTGTCCTCGCTCCGGGTGCTTTCCTTGCCCTTGCATATCTGCTTGTTCTTTTCCGTAAATTCATCGCAAAACAGTAAAAGGTTATGGAGTATATTCTGATTATCATTTCAGCAGTTTTCGTAAATAATATCCTGCTGTCGCAGTTCCTCGGAATCTGCCCTTTCCTTGGAGTTTCAAACAAGCTTTCGACTGCTGTGGGCATGAGTGGAGCCGTATGCTTTGTCATTACTCTCGCAACTCTTGTCACCTATCTGCTGCAGTACTATGTTCTTGCTCCTCTCGGAGTCGAGTTCCTTCAGACCATTGCGTTCATTCTCGTGATTGCCGTGCTGGTGCAGGTGGTCGAGATGGCGCTGAAGAAGATGGCTTTCTCCCTGTATCAGGCGTTGGGCGTGTATCTGCCCCTGATCACCACCAACTGTGC
>JAZRXU010000036.1:0-10391 GCA_045600345.1 Candidatus Cryptobacteroides sp.
AGTCACAGGTGATATCCGCCGCATATACAAGGGCCCGAATCTCGAATACAAAGGCTGGCAGGAGAGTTCGCTCACCACTCCGGACGCGCTGTTCGCGGGAGAAACCGGCGAATCGTCCGGAACGGGGGTTGCGGTTGCGGGCCGAAGCGATGCGCGTGGAAGTGACGCCCCGTTCTGGGCGAAAATGTTCGAAGATGATATAAAAAACGAAAGCGGCTGTACGCCGCTTTACGTTGACTGCACTCCGGAAGAGTCCTGCGAATGGCTGGTCAGCCACATACTCTTACACTTCTCCGAATGCAAAGATGAAGTTGAAAGAGCTGTCAGACTACTTCTCTGATGGAGCTGTGCTCTGAAGGAATAGCTCGTCCATCTGCACCTGGTCGATATGTGAAGGGGAATCGATCATCACATCACGGCCCTGGTTGTTCTTAGGGAATGCGATATAGTCGCGTATAGTCTCCTGGCCGCCGAAGAGTGCGCACACACGGTCGAAACCGAATGCCAGACCACCATGAGGCGGAGCACCGAACTTGAAGGCGTTGATGATGAAGCCGAACTTGTATTCGGCATCCTCCTTGCTGATACCGAGCACCTCGAACATACGGCTCTGCATGTCGGCATTATGGATACGGATAGATCCGCCGCCGAGCTCCGTGCCGTTGAGCACGAAGTCATATGCATTTGCACATACACGCTCGAGATCTTCCTTCCTGTCGCTGTAGAACCACTGCTCATGCTCTGGTTTAGGAGCTGTGAACGGATGGTGCATTGCATAGAAACGCTGAGTCTCGTCATCCCACTCGAGAAGAGGGAAATCCACAACCCAGAGAGGTGCAAACACCTTAGGGTTGCGAAGACCGAGACGGTTGCCCATCTCAATACGGAGAACGCCGAGCATAGTCTGAGTCTTGCGTTTTGCACCGCAGAGAATCAGGACGAGGTCGCCTGCCTTTGCACCGGCAGCCTCGGCCATAGCCTTGACTTCCTCCGGAGTATAGAACTTATCGACGCTTGACTTGAAGGTGCCGTCAGCATTGCATTTGATATACACAAGGCCTTTGGCGCCCACCTGAGGACGCTTGACCCACTCTGTCAGGGCGTCGAGCTCCTTGCGGGTGTACTCGGCGCAGCCTTCCGCAGCAATGGCACCTACGTACTCTACGCTGTCGAACACGCTGAAGCCGTGACCCTGGGCAAGAGATGTGATCTCATGGATCCTCATGTCGTAACGGATATCAGGCTTGTCGCTGCCATAGAAATCCATAGCGTCATACCAGCTCATGCGAGGGATAGGATTTGCAATCTCCACGCCGAGCGCGTTCCTGAACATCTGGCGCATCATGCCCTCGAAGGTATTGAGAACATCTTCCTGCTCCACGAAGCTCATCTCGCAGTCGATCTGGGTGAACTCGGGCTGACGGTCTGCACGCAGATCCTCATCACGGAAACAGCGCACGATCTGGAAATAACGGTCGTAGCCGGACACCATGAGGAGCTGCTTGAAGGTCTGCGGGCTCTGTGGGAGAGCGTAGAACTGACCGGGATTCATACGTGAAGGCACCACGAAATCGCGCGCACCCTCCGGAGTGGACTTGATAAGGTATGGAGTCTCTATCTCCATGAACCCTTCATTGTCCAGGTATGTACGTATCTCCTGTGCGAGACGGTGGCGGAGAGCCAGAGCGCGCTGGAGAGGCGGACGGCGCAGGTCAAGATAACGGTATTTTGCACGGATATCCTCACCGCCGTCGGAATTCTCCTCGATTGTGAAAGGAGGGGTGACGCTCTCATTGAGAACCTTGAGTTCGCTCACTACGACCTCTATCTCGCCGGTAGGAATATTCTTGTTCTTGCTGTAGCGCTCGGCCACCACGCCTGTTGCCTGGATGACCCACTCGCGGCCGAGCTTGCCGGCCATCACGCGAAGCGCTTCGGGGGCCTCTTCATTAAAGGCGAGCTGGGTGATGCCGTAACGGTCTCGAAGATCTACGAAGGTAAGAGCGCCAAGATTGTGCACGCTCTGTACCCATCCGGCCAGAGTTACCTTCTGGCCTGCGTTTTCAATGCGGAGTTCCCCGCAGGTATTGCTTCTATACATGTTTGTATAAGTTTATTTCCGATAAAACGCACAAATTTAGAAAAATATTGTGGTATATTAGCAGTGTAATAAATGAAATTTATGAAACAGAGCACTTTATTTCTGACTATCACGACTCTCTTGTGCATCACCTCATGCTCGGAGCATGAAATTCCTGCTGTGGACATTCTGCCTCTCCCGTCTTCGGTAGAGCAGGTGGAAGGATCGTTCAATGTCCGTGGCGCTGCCATTGTCTGCGATGAGGCCATTGATGCGCAGACTGCCTCATATCTGCGCGCATTTGCTTTGCAGCTCGGGGAGGCTTCTGGTCGCAAAAGCCGTTTTGCCGTGACCCGGATGCCTGGTGCAGAGATTGTGGAAGTATGCGGCATGGACGGTTGTCACAATGAGAGGACCGGGGCCTCACAGGCTGACGTGGCTGCATGCGGGCTTGCAGCCGCACATGGCTCCAGGGCCATTGTCTTTGCAGTATGCGACGGTATGGAGGAGGATGAATATGCCATAGACTCGACCGGTGCTCTGGATGACAAATCCGCTGTCGTACTCGTTGAGGCGTCCGGGCGAGCCGGATTCCTCAACGCAGTGGCTACGCTCAAGCAGCTCATGCCTATGGAAATCTATGCATGTGGCGACAGCGAGGCCGTGCGATGTGCAGCCGGGCGCCGCAATGCCCTGGCTGATGCAGCTATGGCATATGCTGCAGAAGGTGAGGCACCTGACTCACTGGAAGCTGAGCGTGGATTCCATGTGGCGCGCCTTGCCGAGGAGACTCCTTTCCACAAAGCTCCGGTAGCCGTGGCCACACGCATTCCGAGCCGTACCCCTTCATGGAAGATTGCGCGTGTGCGCATCGCCGACAAGCCGCTTTTCGGCTATCGCGGGATACACCTTGACGTATCGCGTCATTTCTTCCCCGTCAGCGAAGTTCTCAGATATCTCGATGCAGCTTCATATTACAAGCTCAACCGTCTGCACTGGCACCTGACCGATGACCAGGGATGGCGCGTGGAGATCAAGTCTCACCCGGAGCTTACCGAGAAGGGTGCCTATCGTGACGGCACTGTCATCAGAAAGGATTGGGATTCCAATGACGGAGTACGCCATGGCGGATTCTATACTCAGGAAGAGATACGCCGCGTGGTGGCATATGCCGATTCGCTGGGCATCACGGTGATTCCGGAGATCGATCTGCCAGGCCATATGATGGGAGTGCTGGCTTCGCATCCCGAACTGGGCTGCACAGGCGGTCCATACTCCCTGTGGCAGCGCTGGGGCGTATCCAAGGACGTACTCTGCGTAGGCAAGCCTGAGACCATGAATATGCTATTTGACATTCTGGGAGAGGTGGCAGAGCTTTTCCCTTCGGAGTACTTCCATGTAGGCGGAGACGAGTGCCCCAAAGTACGCTGGGCCGAGTGTCCATGCTGCCAGGCCAAGATACGTGAGCTAGGGCTGAAGAGCGACTCCAAATACAGCGCAGAGCATAAGCTTCAGACATGGGTCATGAACTCCGTGCAGGAATTCCTTGCTTCAAAAGGCAAGAAAGTCATAGGATGGGATGAGATACTGGAAGGAGGGGAACTGCTGCCAGGCACAATCATCATGTCGTGGCGCGGCACCAAAGGAGGCATTGCAGCCGCAGCCCGGGGCCTCAAGTGCATCATGTCCCCTTCGGGATTCCTGTACATAGACCATTATCAGAGTGCCGACCAAAGCACGGAGCCTTTTGCCATTGGTGGATGCGAGACGTTGGAGAAAGTGTATGGATATGATCCTTTCGACGGCTTCCCTTCTTCAAACAAAGGCAAGATACTCGGCGTGCAGGCTAATCTCTGGACAGAATACATCGCCACTCCCGAGCATCTGGAATTCATGCTCATGCCCCGACTCCAGGCCCTGAGCGAGCTCCAGTGGTGTCCGTACGACACGCGCGACATCTCACGCCTTGAGAAGTCTCTGCGAGAGCACCAGTTCCCTATGCTTGTAGCTCTCGGCTACAACTTCCGCGCGCTGGATTAAGTTGCCTCGAAACATGAAGCCAACTGTAGACAGAGATAAGAAGCGGAAGATGCTTGGCAAAGGCGGAGAGGATATGGCAGTCTCTCTGCTGGAAGGGCGCGGCATGAAGATTCTTGCCCGGAACTTCCGCCATGGGGCCAAAGAGCTGGACATAGTGGCAGCGGAATATGTAGAGCGCACGCGGCCCGCACAGTCAGTAGAGATCTTCTGGCAGAAGTCTTCGCCTGAGAGACGGTGCAACCTTCATTTTGTAGAGGTCAAGACCAGGCAGGAACCCATTGAAGGACAGCCGTGGGAATCTGTCGGTCCGCTCAAGCAGCGCAATCTCGTATATGCAGCACGGGGATATCTCAGATCCGAAGCCTTTCGCGAGGCAAAGCTGCACTATGACGAGATATTTTTTGACATAGTAAGCATAGTATGGAACAGAGAAGGCACCGACTATACTATCGAGTATATAGCCGATGCCTTCAGACCTATGTTTTATTAGCTGCAGAGCAGCCAAGCATTATTTTGCGCTGAACCTGTATACAGTATGCTGGGTGTAAGTCTCGCCCGGACGGAGAATCGTATCAGGGAAGTCGGGATGATTGACCCCGTCAGGGAATTTCTGAGCCTCGAGGGCGATGGCCTCACGGTATCCTATAGGCTGGCCCTCCACCTTGCCGCAGTATGAGCCGTCGAAGAAGTTGCCGCAGTAGAACTGCATGCCAGGCTGGTCGGTGATGACCTCCATCAGACGTCCGCACTCAGGCTCATATACCGAGCATACATTATGCATCGACCCGTCAGCAGGGACATTGAGCTCCCAGTTATGGTCGTATCCGCCGCCATAGATGAGCTGCTGGTGCTGCTCGCCTACCCTTTCGCCTATCGCATGAGGCTCGCGGAAATCGAACGGAGTACCCTCCACTGCCATATGCTCACCGGTAGGAATAAGAACCGCATCTACAGGAGTGATATGATCGGCATCCATAGTCATCACATGGCCCAGGATGCTGCCGCCCTTCGAGCCGCGAAGATTGTAGAATGCGTGGTTCGACAGGTTAACAGGGGTTGCCTTGTCTGTGACAGCCTCGTAAGCGATGTCGAAACAGTTGTCAGGAGTAAGGGTGTAAGTGAGCTTGACATCGAGATTGCCGGGGAATCCGTCAAGGCCGTCAGGCACTCTCACGCCCAGGACAACCGAAGTATCTGTGCGCTCTACCATCTTCCACATAAGCATATCCACACCCTTGAGACCGCCGTGAAGTGTCTGGCCGTTGTTGTTCTTAGGCAGATTGTATATCTTGCCGTCAAGAGTGAACCTGCCGCCACCGATACGGTTGGCAACGCGTCCTACAGTGGCACCGAGGAAACGCTCACCGGTATTGTGGAAGAAACGCTCTGCATCTCCATAGCCGACCACTACATCATCAATGACGCCGTTGCGGTCAGGAGTAAAGAGGCTGATGACACGTGCACCGAAGTTTGTCACCTGCATGGTGATGTCACCATTGCGCAGTGTATAGAGGAAGGCGTGCGAGTTGATGCCATTCTCAGGATCTTTCACATGGAATGCAGAAGGACGGACGAGCTCGATCTCCGGCTCACATGGAGCATTGATCACGGCAAGGTTGGCCTTGCGGACGCGGTCGAGATCCACCTTGAGCACCTCACGGTCGTAAGTATAGAAACCGTTCACCTCACCCTCGACATCGGTGGTCTGGGTATATACGGCAGCGCTGCACCAGTCATTCTGCTTGATGACGATAAGGTCGTTCGCATACATGCAATATGTATCTGTCACCTTCTCTTCCGTATCGTACTGGACATATCCCCATTTCTTGCCTATCTCCCAGAGATGGCCTTCGACAGGACGGCCTATGCCGCCATACTCGCCCAGGACATTGACCATCTCAGGATCGAGTATGCGCATGCGCGGATTTGGATATGTATGGGTATCCAGGATATCACCAGCGCCTTTGATCCAGTTGCCGCCGGACGCTGCATTGATAAGGCGCGTAGGATCCTGCTCACGGGTGAATTCGCATACCTGCTTAGTATCGAACTGACCCCAGGCCTCATTGAATGGCACCCATACCACTATGCTCTGGAATTTCTTTATCTGAGAGATAATCTCGCCCCATTCCTTATAATAGTTAGCTTTGTTACTCTCGTTTGCTGCCCAGTAATCAGAACCTGCACCATAATAGTCAGCACCCTGGGCCCACTGATCGCGTGCATTGTACTCGCCTATACATGGCATATCCTGCCATACCATCATACCCAGACGGTCGCAGTCATAGAACCAGCGTGCAGGCTCTACCTTGATATGCTTGCGGATCATATTGAAGCCAAGCTCCTTGGTAGCCTCTATATCCCATGCCATAGCCTCTGCTGTGGGAGCGGTATAAAGTCCGTCAGGCCACCATCCCTGATCGAGAGGGCCGAACTGGAAGAGAATCTCGCCGTTCAGAGCGAGACGCTTTACGCCGCGTGCATCTTTCTTCTCGGTAACGGAGCGGAGAGCGGTATAAGCTTCCACCTTGTCGATAACCTTGCCGTCACGGAGCAGAGAGATGCGAAGGCCATAGAGATATGGATTATCCACAGTCCAGAGCTTGGGACGGCGAACCTTGACTGTAGCAGTCTGCCCGGCAGCAACTGTGGCGCGTCCCTTGCGGAAGAGCACCCAGCCCGGATTCTCTGCGCTGTAGCCGATATGAGGGCGAAGCACGTCCACACGCACCTGGTCACCCTGCTCGGCGCCCTCAAGCACCGCATCCACGGAAATCTCGCCGGTGGCGATGTCTGTCGTCACATTATAGTCAGCGATATGTGCACATGGGCATACAGGCTCCATCCAGACGCTCTGCCATATACCTGTAACCGGAGTATACCATATGCCGCGAGGGTCGTTTACCTGCTTGCCGCGAGGGATGGAGTATGCAGGGTCATCAGTAGGATCCCATACCTTTACCACGAGCTCCGCAGCACCGTCATTCAGATGCTCGGTCATATCCACCTCAAAGCCGGTGAAACCGCCGGTATGAGATGCCACATGCTCTCCGTTTACATATACATCAGCAGCCCAGTCGACAGCATCGAAGTGCAGGATGACCTTACGGCCTTCCCATCCCTGAGGTCTGATGACGGTGGTCTTGTACCACAGCACCTGATCTCCGTTCACCTTGCGGCAAACGCCCGAAAGTGAAGACTCCACGCAGAAAGGCACGAGGATCTGACCTTCAGCCTCGCCCATCTGCTCTGCATCCTTTGGAGTGATGGCATAATCCCAGAGCCCGTTGAGGCACTGCCACTGGCTACGTACCATCTGCGGTCTTGGATACTCTGTGCGGGCATTTTCGGGTGACACCTCGGCAGCCCAGCGCGTCTTGATGTTCTCACCGGCAGGCGCCCATGCAGCCGCAGCTGCCAGCACTACCGTAGCGATAGAAGTAATGATGTTCATATAATTTATTATTTAAGATTTATCGAAGTCTTAAGCTGGCTGCGACTGTCTGCAGAAGGGCCCACCATGATATCGAATGCACCGGGGTCCACGACATACCTGAGATCACTGCCATAATAGCCCATGTCCCTGGTGTCGAGAGTGAACTCCACCCTGACAGTCTGCCCCGCCTTGATGTCCACCTGTTCGAATCCTTTGAGCTCCATCACGGGACGCGTGATGGACGCATACAGATCATGGATATAAAGCTGAGCCGTCTCGCGGACATCGCGGGAAGAAGTATTTGTAATATTCACGCTGACCTTTATCTTGTCACCCATAGACGGCTGCAGATCGGACACCTGCAGGTCCGAATATTTCACGGAGCCATAGCTGAGGCCGTAACCGAAATAATAAAGCGGAGCATTGACCACATCGATATAGTCGCTACTGTATTTCCTGTATGCAGCAAACTCGCCGAATGGGCGGCCGCTGCTTTTGTGGTTGTAATGGATAGGAATCTGGCCCACAGAACGAGGGAATGTGATGGACAGACGGCCTGAAGGGTTCACATCACCGCTGAGCACATCCGCCACAGCGTTGCCGTGCTCGGAGCCCAGGTGCCATGCATATACGACAGCAGCCACATTTTCCGCCTCCCAGTCAAGCACCAGAGGACGTCCCGCCATCACCACCAGGACTACAGGCTTGCCTGTGGCAACGAGCTCCCTGAGGAAAGAGCGCTGAGGCTCCGGAAGATGAATATCGCTGCGTGACGAGCCCTCGCCGCTCATCTGCGCCAGCTCACCCATGGCTGCAATGATCACATCACTCTTCTTCGCAAGCTTCAATGCCTCCTTTGCCAGCTTGTCCGCGGGGACATCCCATCCACGGGAAGCAGGATCCTTGCCATAGGCTATCCGGGTCTCGAGAGCTTCATTCTCCAGCACATGACATCCGCGGGCAAATTTCACGTTTTCAGCCCCGAAACGCACCTGCACGCCTTCGAGCAGGGTGACAGGCTGATGATGGGCAGGCATGATATTCCATGTGCCGAGCATCTCCAGACTCTGATCTGCCAAAGGGCCTACGACAGCTATCTTTTTACCTTCAGCCAGAGGAAGAACGTCGCCTTCGTTGCGCAGAAGGACTATGCTCTGGGCAGCCACCTTACGGGCAGCGGCCCTGTTCTCAGCGCTGCCGTTGAGCTTCAGTTCCTCAGGACGGTTATATTTATACGGATTATCGAAGAGACCCAGTTTTTCTTTCAATTCCAGCACACGGCGGCAGGCACGGTCGACCTTTGCCTCATCCACCCTGCCCTCGCGGACAGCATCGGCCAGATAGCGGGTGAAGCCCTCGCTTACCATCTCCATGTCCACGCCGGCATTGGCAGCCTTGATGGAGGCATCGCGCATATCCGGCGATGTACCATGCTTCAGGGTCTCCTTGATGGCATTATAATCTGTGACGAGCATGCCTTTGAAGCCCATGATGTCGCGAAGCAGAGTATCGAGCATATATGGATGGACAGTGAGCGGGAGACCTTCGAACTCGTTGAATGAAGACATCGCAGTGAGCGCACCGGCATTGATAGCCGCCTGGTACGGCCACAGATATTCGTTGAACATCTGCTGGCGACTCATATCCACAGTGTAATAGTCGCGACCGGCCTGCGGAGCTCCATACAGGGCGAAATGTTTCACACACGCGGCGATGTCGGTGTTCTTGGAAAGGTCGCCCTGAAAACCGCGCACCTGCGCCTCGGCCACCTTGCCTCCCAGATACGGGTCCTCACCTGCCCCTTCCGCCACACGTCCCCAACGGGGGTCGCGTGCAATGTCGCACATAGGGGTGAAAGTCCATGCTATGCCGCCACGGCTAGCCTCTGCACCGGCAATACGGCATGCCTCCTCTATGGAAGACATGTTCCACGAGCACGACATTGCAAGAGGAATGGGGAAGTTCACCTCATAACCGTGAATGACATCGAGGCCGAAAACCACAGGAATACCCAGACGGCTCTCCTCCACAGCAATCTTCTGCAGACGCTTTGTATACTCGCCCTGAGTGTTTAGAACGCTGCCCACCATACCGGCACGGGTCTTCTCTTCCAGACCTTCATTCTTCTGAATTCCGGTAAGTACGGGGCCGACGAGCTGATTCATCTGCCCGATTTTCTCCTCAAGAGTCATACGGGACATAAGATCGTCTACACGTGACCGGCAGGGGCCCTGCGGCTGAGTCCGCGCGAAAACAGCCATCGACACAGACACCAGAACAGCCACTGCAAATACACTCCTTATCAGTTTCAGTTTCATAAAATCACAATTAACCCCCTAATTTACGAAATTATACACAAAGTGCAATTACAAACGTTTAAATACATTTTTGCGTCTGAAAATAAATCTTGACATTATGATTTTTATTCGTATATTTGCAGTCCGTCCAAGACGGAAGTTTGGCGTGAAACCCAATCTGGTGAGATGGGTGAGTGGCTGAAACCACCAGTTTGCTAAACTGACGTACTCGATTAGGGTACCGGGGGTTCGAATCCCCCTCTCACCGCAGAAAACCGCGTTACAGTTATCTGTAGCGCGGTTTTTATATTTAGTATCCCAAAAAATATCCCAATTTTTGCGTTTCTGTTGCACCATAAGTGTACACAACTCCAGATGAAGTTCTCCACAAATAAAAAAGCCTGTCAGTCGACAGGCTTTTTTGTTATGGTTATTTCACAGGCTTTATCAGGAAGCGGAATGTACGCTCTGCAGGACGGACGAGATACTTATCCAGAGGCATCTGCCCCATAAGTTGGTGCCGCCGACACCCTGCTGG
>JAZRXU010000037.1:0-7500 GCA_045600345.1 Candidatus Cryptobacteroides sp.
CCGTAGAGATTCCAGGCCTGGGAGTCAGGCAGCAGATCTCCCCTGCGGACGGCTCGGCGACGTTCGAGATCAGTCTGAGCAAGAAAGCCAGGAAAGCTCTGAAACTATGGTCGCCCGACTCGCCTTCTCTGTATGATGTTACAGTGACTGTTGCGGATAATGTAATACATGACCGTGTGGGGTTCCGCCAGATAGAGACGCGCGGAAATGAGCTCCTTCTCAATGGTCAGAAGATATTCTGCAAGGGTATCTGCGTCCATGAGGAGCAACCATTCAATGCTGGCGGACGCTCATTCAGTGACGAGCACGCCCGTCAGACCCTGCAGTGGGTTAAGGAGATGAACGGCAACTTCGTCCGTCTGGCCCATTATCCGCACAATGAGGCGATGCTGAAGGCTGCGGAAGAGATGGGTATCATGGTATGGAGCGAAATTCCGGTATACTGGACTATCCATTGGGATAACCCTTCTACATACAGGAATGCAGAGTCTCAGCTGGTGGATATGATCACCCGGGACAGAAATAGGGCAAATATCATCATATGGTCTGTTGCTAATGAGACGCCTCATTCGGATTCTCGTCTGCAATTCCTGTCAAGGCTCATAGACAAGGCCCATTCCATGGATGACAGCAGGCTTGTGTCTGCTGCGATGGAGAAGGAATATATCGATGAGGCTCAGACTCACGCAACGGTAAAGGACGATCTTGTAGCCAAAGCCGACATGATCAGCTTCAATCAATATGTGGGCTGGTATGACGGCGATGTTGCCAAGTGTGACAGTGTAAAGTGGACCTTCGACGTGCAGAAGCCGGTATTCGTCTCAGAATGGGGCGGAGGTGCGTTGTACGGCAATCATGGCCCTGAAGGTGAGAGGTTTACCGAGGAATATCTGGAGAATCTGTACCGCGCCAATACGAAGATGCTCGACCGCATCCCAGGCCTTTGCGGTACCACTCCTTGGCTGCTCAAAGACTTCAGGTCTCCAAGACGCCAGCTTAAGGGTATTCAGGATGATTACAATAGAAAGGGTATTATCTCTGAGTACGGCCAGAAGAAAAAGGCGTTCTTCATCATGAAGGACTGGTACTCAAACAAATAAAATGAAATGAAACGTTTGTCTGTGACTTTCATCGCTGCTATCGCAGCATCACTCAGCCTATTTGCGGGAGATAATCTCTCATACCCGGATGGCAGAAAGGACGCCCTGCTGTTTTATCTGTCGGGCGAGTCGATAAATGCCGATGTTGCAGGTGGTCAGGCCTCGCCGAATATTCTCGACAGGGTGTCTCTGGTCGATGACGGAGTGTCCGGCAAGGCTGTGCGTGCGCATTACCGCAATGCGTATTCCTATCTCGCACCGGGTAATATCTATTCGGAAAGGGGTACAGTGGCGTTCTGGTGGAGGTCCAACGAACCTCTGACCTCTACGGAATTTCCGCTCTGGCGAGTCTCCTTCGCGGATCATACCAGCTGGGATATGGTGTGGATGAGAATAGACTGGAATGGCCACGGCCTTGATGCCTTTGTCACCGACAATAACCTCGCGAGGGTGCGTGTCAGTTCCAAGACAAAGACGCCTGCCTCGGATGAGTGGATACATGTGGCTTTCAGCTGGGATGAGTGCAAAGGCGTGAAACTGTATCTCAATGGCAAGACTGTTGCGCAGAAGGATAGTGTCGTGACCCTCTCGACGGGCCTCGACCAGTTCGGCCCTCATCAGCGCATAGTCAGCCCTTATCAGGTACAAAGCGCATATATTGTTCAGAGGGGTGGTGACTTGGATGAGCTGCGCATATACGACCATCAGCTGGAAGATGCCCAGATAGAGGATATCGCGCAGTGCTGCTACAAGGCAATTGCTGCTGTGGATTCTGCTCCTCATATGGATTCATGGGCGCGCTATTATGGCTTCGATGGTCAGATGCCTCCTGCTCTGAATCCTGGAAGCACGAGCATACGCAAAGTACAAATAAATGATTGCTACGATTATAAGCGCTGGTACTGGAAGGCTTGCGACGGCCTGAAGGAGACCACCTGGCCTGGAGTCTACAACAGGTCGCGCATTGTCGGTAGGAACGATTATTTCCAGCTGCCGGACTGGGATTGCTATTCTTTCTCGGGAACGGATGTCCGTTTCGTGATTCCGGAGAAATGGAACCACGTCGAGATCACGGGAGGAGCGTTCGGCAAGCTTAGCTCCGATGGCTATCAGGCTTATAAGCAGAAGGGAAGCCAGAAGGCCGTGTTCCGTACCGATTCGGTGCAGCCTCCGGGTGAGGTCCTTTTTACAAATGATGTACAGGAAACCCCTATCCAGGAGTTCAATGCCTATATGGTCCAGGAAGGCGATGCATCTGCCGGACTGCTGACTCTGAGCTATTGTCTGCAGGACTTCGACGCCCAGAGCAACCCTATCCTTGAAGAAGAACGGGAATATATATCGGGACGATACCCCGAGGGCGAAAGGGCTATGCTGCTGGCTGGCACATGGGATAAAGACCAGCCCTCGCTGACATCTACCGTGGGGAATTCTCCGATTGTACATATCGTCATTCCTTCTGATTGTAAGGAACTGGATTACAATAAACCCGTGGAACTCGCTCCGGTCGAGAGCGTGGCCAAGGAATTTGGCAAGACAAGCTCATGGACTGTAAGAAGGGAAGAGTGCAGCTGGAAGATGCTTCATGCGGGCCTTGATGGCATCCGCGTGTCTCTTCCTGCCATGCCGCAGGCGGTAGATGAACCCGTAGCAATGAATATTGCCGTGATGGACCCATTGCAGCCGATGCGATATATGTTCGACTTTACCTTCAGCGTGAATGATGCCGATGAACATGCTCTGTGGTTGGACTTGAGGGACAGAATATTGCCAGAGGACAGGCCGCTGTATCTTACGGTAAGCTGTTCGGACTCGTCTTTCAATGCGGCATCTCTGCAGGGGACAAGAATCGATCTGGTCTTCAAAGACTATGATCTTGCTGTTGCAGAACATGTCACCGACAGATTTAATCAGATTCGTGATAACCATGGCACTCTCGTTGAGGAAAGTACCAAGAGCCGCAGGTATTCCAAGTTCCGTCAGCTGGAACGTGATATGGCCGATCTTCTGAAGGTGGACCCTCATCATAAGCTCGGACTCTATTACCGTTCTGTGTATTATCCTTTCACCACCCTGCTCGACGATAAGGAGTATGTTGCACCGGAGGGTGTGCCTATGTGGGCCTATCTCCAGCTTGAACTGCTCAGGCATCTGGAGTATTGCGGTCGATGGTATCTGGACAACAGGCAGGCCCCGAATGGTGAGTTTGGAGGCGGCATAAGCGACGATAGCACCTTCTCTCAGGTGTATGCGGCACTTGCTGAGATGGGGGCTTTGCGTGAGCGCAGTATTGAGGCTCTGGAGCGCCTCTCCCAGGCTGTTGTGGATAATAAGACGGTTACTGGCGGAGTAAGTACGATCCAGACCGATGGCCTTCATTCATACGAGGAAGGCGAGAATGTGAGGTGTCAACTCGCTTCTGTCGATCCATCCAAGGCTCTTACCAGGAAGCGTCTGCTGGAAAGCAGCAGAGGCACCCGCAGGGTGTATATGGGTATAAATAAGAACGGACATCTCCTGTTCAAGGGTGATTATTTTGGTGCCAACAGGGTATCTCTGGACGGCTATTGGGCATGGAGCGTAGGCCGTACATGCTTCCATCTGTGCTCGCCTGTGTTGAGCTACGAGCTCTATGGCGACAAGTTCTCGCGAGATTATGTGCTGCAGTATGTGAATGACCTTCTGAAACTGTCTGTCAATGATTCGCAGCGCGGCCTGCTCGTGCCTCCTGAGGTCAATTTCAATACTTCCGAGGCGCGTCTGCATGATAAGGCATCTAACTTCAATGCTATCCTGCTGGCATATGCATGGCGATGGACTGGCGACCAGAAGTATCTTCAGGCTGCTGACTATACGACGCCTAAGTTCAAGACCCCGTCGAAGGAGCAGATCGTGTCCGACTATATGGGGCTCTTGCGCTACGCTGATTATAACGACTGGTATTGTACCCATGGCAGTCCGTATATCGACAGGACAACATGCCGCAAGTATTATCTGGCGGATCATATCCGGCTTGGCGGTCAGTCTATACAGGATAATATGCCATGGAATATGGTTGCTTGGCAGTTCAGTGATGAACAGGATGCCCTGAAGGTGGCTATGTGTGTTAACTATGATATCAGGGATGACTGGTTCGATGTGGAGTTTTTCAATACTTCAGACCGTCCTGTACAGCTCGATATGGTGGGACGTCGTGCCAAAGATGGCAGATGGGAGATGAGTATCGGCGGTGATGCCGGATCTGAAAGCTCTGTTTCCAGCGAGAAAGTCAGTTTCGGCAGAGGTAAGCACATTTCTCTGACTATCCCTGCGGGGGAAAGCTATATCGTCAAGATGCGCGTGGACTGTTAGTTCTTGAAGATGGAACGTAATGGAAAAAGGGTCGGCATTTCTGCTGACCCTTTTCTATGTGCGCGAGAAAGGACTCGAACCTTCACGTCTTGCAACACTAGTACCTGAAACTAGCGCGTCTACCATTTCGCCACTCGCGCAGATGTGGAATGCAAAGATAGGGTGTTTATTGAATAAATCCAAAATAAAATGTAAATTTGCACGTTTTAGCGCATACGGGCGCGTTGAATGATAAAGTTTTATATGCAGGATATCAGAAACATAGCAATCATAGCCCACGTCGATCATGGCAAGACCACTCTCGTGGACAAAATGATATATCAGGCGTCTCTTGTTCGTAACCAGGAGAAACTCGGCGAGCTTGTGCTCGATAATAATGACCTTGAGAGGGAACGTGGTATAACCATTCTGGCCAAGAACGTGTCGGTGCCTTATAAGGGCGTAAAGATCAATATTATCGATACTCCGGGTCATAGTGACTTTGGCGGTGAGGTGGAGCGTGTGCTCAACATGTGTGACGGCGTGCTCCTGCTTGTCGTTGCGTTCGAGGGCTGTATGCCTCAGACCCGTTTCGTGCTCCAGAAGGCCATCGACCTGGGTAAGAAGCCTATTGTCGTCATAAATAAGGTAGATAAGCAGAATTGCCGTCCTGACGCTGTGCAGGAGGAGGTTTTCGATCTTATGTTCAATCTCGGGGCCACTGAGGAACAGCTCGACTTCCAGACCATTTACGGCAGTGCCAAGAATGGCTGGATGAGTAGGGACTGGAAAGAGCCTGCCACCGACATCACAGCTCTGCTCGACACCATTCTGGAGGAAATACCTGCTCCTGCAGTGCAGGAGGGTACTCCGCAGATGCTGATCTCATCACTTGAGTACAGCCCGTATGTAGGACGTATCGCTGTCGGCAAGGTGACTCGTGGCACTCTCAAGGCCGGTCAGCAGATATCGTTGTGCAAGCGATATGATATCATACAGAAGCAACGCATCAAGGAACTGATGATCTTCGACGGCCTGGGCAAGGCCAAGGTGGATGAAGTTCAGTGCGGCGATATATGTGCAGTCGTAGGTCTTGACGGTTTTGAGATCGGCGATACGGTTGCTGATTTTGAAAATCCGGAGGCACTGCCTCCAATCGAGGTGGATGAGCCTACGATGAGTATGCTTTTCACCATCAACAACTCTCCGTTCTTCGGCAAGGATGGCAAGTTCGTGACTTCGCGTCATCTGCATGACCGCCTGGAGAAGGAACTGGAGAAGAATCTTGCACTCCGCGTGAAGCCTGGTCTGAATGCCGATTCGTTCAATGTGTACGGCCGTGGCGTGCTTCACCTGTCGGTGCTTATCGAGACCATGCGCCGCGAAGGTTTTGAGCTTCAGGTCGGCCAGCCCAAGGTGCTTGACAAGATGATAGGCGGTCAGCGCTGCGAGCCTATCGAGGCTCTTACCATCGATGTTCCAGAGGAGTATGTCGGCAAGGCGATAGAGATCACCACCCGTCGCAAAGGTGCTCTTATCCAGATGGAGACCAAGGGCGACCGCACACATTTGGAGTTCGATATTCCGGCACGTGGCCTGATGGGTCTTCGTTCCAACCTGCTCACCGCATCTGCGGGCGAAGCTGTGGTAGCACACCGTTTCAAGGGCTATGAGCCGTATAAAGGTGATATCGAGCGCCGTAACAACGGATCTCTCGTATCGCTCGAGACTGGTCTCAGCGTGGCTTATTCTATGGATAAGCTTCAGGACCGCGGACGTTTCTTCATCGATCCCGGTGAGGATGTGTATATGGGCCAGGTAGTGGGTGAGCATACCCGTGAACGTGACCTCAATGTGAATATCTGCAAGACCAAGAAACTTACAAACGTGCGTGCGGCCGGCTCCGATGAGAAGGTTATGCTTCCTCCTCCTATACGTTTCTCTCTCGAAGAGGCGTTGGAATATATTCAGGAGGATGAGATGGTGGAGGTGACTCCTCACGCCATGCGTATCCGTAAGATTCTGCTCGACCCTATAGCACGCAAACGTGCCGGTGGAGCAAACATTGCGGAGGACGACGAATAATTTTTGACTAAAGAAATATTTTTATTACCTTTGTCGGCTCATATTCCGTTTATGAACAAAAACGAATTTGTAATATCAATAAATGGATTGACCCGCGGAGAGCATACTTTCCTCGGTGGAGCAGATAAAGAGTTCTTTGCAAAGTTTGAGAACAACGAGATCCTCGATGCCGATCTGGACGTGACAATGTTCGTGGACAAGCGGCAGGAGTGTGTGGATGTCGATATCGACCTGGATGGCACGATCACTGTTCCGTGTGACCGCTGCCTTGCTCCGGTTGCCGTCGAAGTTTCCGAATCTGCGTCTTTCCGCTTGAGGCTGAAAGGCGAGAGCTGCACTCTGCAGGAGGATCAGGAAGAGGTTTTCCTCTCCGATGGCTCGGATATTCTTGACCTCAGCCAGGAGGTTTACGACTTTTCGCTGCTTGCTCTACCCCTCCAGAGATTCCACAGAGAAGGGGAATGCGACAAGGCCGCTCTTGACTACCTTTCAGAGGGAGATATTCCTGACACAGGCGATGAAGGCCCGGTAGACTCGCCGTTTTCAAATCTTGCGGACATGTTAAGTAAGAAAAATTAAAAGTTATATATTATGGCACATCCAAAACACCGAATCTCTAAACAGCGCAGAGATAAAAGAAGAACACACGATGTAGCAGCTGTTCCGACACTTGCTACTTGTCCAAACTGTGGTGCAACTGTAATGTCACACCGCGTATGTCCTGAGTGTGGTTACTACCACGGCCGTCAGATCATCGAGAAGAAAGCTGAGTAATTTTCTTTGCGATGATTGAGAACGGAGTTTCAGAAAGAGACTCCGTTTTTGATAAGAAGGTCCCGTAGTTCAACGGATAGAATGGAAGTTTCCTAAACTTTAGATAGCAGTTCGATTCTGCTCGGGACTACATCAAGGTCGCTTCGGCGACCTTTTTTTGATGTAGTCCCGGGCGGAATCTCCTGCTATACCTTTTAATCCCCTGTCACTT
>JAZRXU010000038.1:0-4564 GCA_045600345.1 Candidatus Cryptobacteroides sp.
TGCAAGGATATGACCGATAATGTGCTGCTTACGGTGAAATGGCTCTACGACAAGATCGAAAGTGGAGAGATAAGGCTCGCATTCCGTGAGGACTATAATGCCAAGGCGGCATATCACACTCCTTGCCATATGAACAAGTTGGGATGGAGCATCTATTCTATAGAATTGATGAAGATGATTCCCGGCCTTGAGCTTGTGGTGATGGATCAGAATTGCTGTGGAATCTCAGGTACTTTCGGATTCAAGAAGGAGAATTATCCGTATTCACAGAAGATAGGATCTGTATTGTTCGACAGTATCAAGGCTGCCGAGGCGGATTTCGTCGCTACAGACTGCGAGACATGCAAATGGCAGATCGAGATGAGTACTGGCAGCGTAGTCAAGAACCCTGTTTCCATACTTGTGGAAGCTCTGGATATAGAAAAGACAAGACAACTTAATGGACAGCAGTAAGAATAGCTTCAAGGCATGGCAGTGGCGCACGATCATAGTGTCCATGCTGGTGTATGCCATTTATTATTTTGTACGTAAGAACTTTTCGATTGCCATGCCTGGCCTCACGGCTGAGTATGGCATTTCGAATACAAGTTTCGGCGTCGTCATCGCGATAGGCTCTCTGGTCTATGGATTGAGCCGTTTTCTGAACGGTTTTGTCGTAGAGCGTGTCAGCCCCAAGTCTTTCATGGCAGTGGGACTGCTGCTCTGCGCTGCGGCCAATATATGTTTCGGCCTTGGTGCAGACCTGAGCTATCTTATCACCGGAGTTCACGAAGGACCGCAGGTGGTAAATATGCTCGTGCTGATAATGGGTGTCACCATTATCCTCAACCAGTATTTCCAAGGTTGCGGTTTCCCTCCATGCGCGCGTATCCTGCCGCAGTGGATAGCTCCGGGAGAGCTGGCTACGAAGATGAGCGTATGGAATGTCTCACATTCATTGGGTGCATTCGGCGCAGTGGTCGTATGCGGTATGATAATGACAGGCATGGGAACAGATATGACGGGAAATCCCGAGATTATGCAGCGTATCAGCGAGAATCTCGCCGGCAGTATCAAGGGATGGGACGGAATGTCTCCTGCAGATCAGATGGCCAAGGTGCTTTCGTTCGCCGGCCATTATGGTGCATGGAAGATGTGCTTCTTCATCCCGGCGATCGTTGCCATAGGCGGTGCTGTCCTGTGCTTCTTTGCCTTGAAGGATTCTCCGCAGAGTGTCGGCCTTCCTGAGATTGAAGGTACGCATACTGGCAAGGAGGATGTGAAAGGCGTCGAGGGCGCACATAAGGCCTTCATCAGCCATATGGTGTTCCGCAACAAATGGGTATGGATGCTGGCTGTCTCCAACGTGTTTGTGTATGTCCTGCGAATGGGCGTATTGGACTGGGGTCCCAAGTTCCTTACTGAGGACAGGGGTATGGATATCAAGGCAGCGTCATGGAGCGTGGCTCTTTTCGAATTGACTGCCATCGCCGGCATGGTGGTGGCAGGCTGGGCTGCGGACCATATATTCAAGGGTAAGAGCAACAGGATGTGCCTTCTGTGTATGATAGGGGCAGTTCTCTTCCTTGGCATATTCGCACTTGTTCCAGGACTTCCGGTGGTGGTTTCCACCATTGTGCTGGCGCTCAGCGGTTTCTGTATCTATGGCCCTCAGGCTCTTATCGGTATCAATGCCGCCAATCAGGCTACAAAGGAGGCTTCTGCCACAGCTAACGGACTTACGGGTATCTGCGGCTATGTGGGCTCGGCTCTGTCTGCGCTCGGTGTGGGCTTCATTGCCGACCATTTCGGCTGGACATGGGTATTCGTCACGTTCCTGGCAGTGGGCCTTGTCGGCGTGGTGGTGTTCGCCGCTATGTGGATGGCACCTCGTGACGGTTATGAACGTGCCCGTGAATTTACATCTAAGGTTAAAGAATAGACAGTATGATGACTCCCGAACTCAAAGAACGCCTTCGCGCCATCAAGCACGTGGCTCTGGATATGGATGGAACCATATACCTGGGCTCCACACTTTTCCCATACACTATCCCTTTTCTCGAGAAACTTGATTCGATGGGAATATCATATTCTTTTCTTACGAACAACCCTACAAAGTCTATAGACGCGTATCTCGATAACCTACGCAAGAGGGGAGTGCCTTGTCGTCCGGACCAGATGTACAGCACAGCGCTGGCTACGGTCGACTATATAAAGACTCACTACCCTGAAGCCCGAAAGCTCTTTCTTCTGGGAACTCCATCCATGATCTCGCAGTTCGAGCAGGCCGGTTTCCATTCTTGCTCCGATGCTGTCGAAGATGAGCCGGATGTTGTGGTGGCAGCCTTCGATATGACGCTGGAATATAAACGTCTGTGCCGCTGTGCGTGGTGGGCGTCCCAGGGTAAACCTTATATTGCCACCAATCCTGACTGGGTGTGCCCTACAGACCAGCCAACTGTTCTGGTCGATTGCGGGTCCATATGTGCCTGCATAGAGGCTGCTACCGGTCGCAAGCCGGATGTGGTGATAGGCAAGCCGAACCCGGACATCCTGTATGGTGTTCTCGACAAGAAGGGAGTCCTTCCTCAGGAGGCTGCGATGATAGGCGACCGTATCTATACAGATGTCAAGACCGGCATCAATGCCGGGGCAGTGGGTGTACTTGTGCTCAGCGGAGAGACCACAATGGAAATGGCAGCGGCATCTGATGTCGTGCCTACTGTAATATGCCGTGATATCGAGGAGTTCGGCAATATGCTCGAAGAGGCTAGAAGGTAGATTATGGACGATAGGAAACTTTTGAACAGCGAACTTGGCAGAATAAGTGCTGAAGAGTATGCTTCTGCGGAAGCATCCGGGCTTGTGATTGTGCTGGATAATGTACGAAGCGCCCATAATGTGGGATCGGCATTCCGCACTGGCGATGCGTTTCATGTGGATAAGGTGCTTCTGTGCGGTATCTGCGCCACTCCGCCGTCGGCCGAACTGCACAAAACGGCTCTTGGCGCAGAGATGTGCGTGCCATGGGTGCATTATGATTCGACCCTGGAGGCTGTCGAGACCTTGCGTTCGGAGGGCTATACTATAGTCTGCGTCGAGCAGACCGAGAACTCGTTGTCGCTTGAAAAGTTTGTCGCGGGAAAGACCAAATATGCCTTTGTGTTTGGTAATGAGGTTGCCGGTGTGGATCAGGAGGTGGTCAATGCATCCGACCTATCATTGGAAATACCTCAGTATGGCACCAAGCATTCGCTGAATGTGTCGGTGTCTGTGGGCATAGTGCTCTGGCAGGCTGTGCGTTCCAGATTGAATCATTAAACCCAGTTGATTCGATATGCTTAAAAACATTCTTCTTGTAGGTCTGGGCGGTGCCATAGGTGCCATGCTCCGTTATGGGGTGTCGCTGGCAATGGCTTCATTCAGCTTTCTGGGCAACATGACATCTCAGGTGGCTACCTTTGTGGTGAATGCCCTGGGATCGTTGGTTCTGGGATTTCTTATGAGCGACATGGTGCGAGAGGCAGTTTCTTCGGAACAGTGGTTTCTTCTGGCTACTGTAGGAATATGCGGCGGATTTACAACTTTCAGTACATTCTCTGTACAGTCCATGACCTTCCTCCAGCAGGGGAAATACCTTCCTGCTGCATTATACATTGCCGGGACAGTGCTTGTCTGTCTGCTGTTCTCCTTTGCCGGATTCTATCTCGGCCGGCGATGATCAACTTCTGTTTTCGGCTGTCGCTGATTAGATTTCGTCATTGGCGTAGAGGAAGCTTTGCAGCGCACTGGTGTACTCGAAATAATCTTCCGGATTGAAGAAGCGGGCAAGCTCTACGGCAGCTGATTCTGCAGAGTCAGAGGTGTGGATGATATTCTCCTGGCCGCTCATGCCGAAGTCTCCGCGAATTGTGCCGGGAACAGCCTTGCGGCCGTTGGTCACGCCTGTCATGCCGCGAACTACTTCTACGGCATCCTTGCCTTCCCAGCAACACAGAACCACTGGCGCTGCCATCATCGATGCCTCTACTTTCGGATAGAAAGGACGGTCCAGCAGATGTGCATAATGCTCTGCGCATTTCTCTTTGGTCATCCTGTACATTTTCATGGCCACGAGTTTCAGACCTTTCTTCTCGAAACGGCTTATCACTTCGCCTATCAGAGCACGCTGCACTGTGCAGGGCTTAAGTATTACAAGTGTTCTTTCCATACTGATTATCAATGACTTTGGTTTTGCATCTTTTCCACTAAGATAGTGAAAAGTAGCTGTTTCGCAAAATAAATGGGCTTCCTCCGTTTTACTGTAAACAAGATCAGTTAAACCACCTCTAAAGTGTCAACCAATCTCAGGGAAGGTCAATGGGGATGGGGATAAAAAGCATAGGCAGTGCTCGAAACGAGTATTTTTGCTATTTATTTGTTATATTTGCAAGTGAATTACAAAAATTGAATACAAAATGATACTAGAACTTCGTTTAAGCAATCTATTCTCTCTTCGCGACGAGATATCTCTTGACCTTCAGGCGGCCAAGATTCAGACACAGAAGAGCAGATCTTTGGAAGGTAATGTGTTTTCTGTGTCGGG
>JAZRXU010000039.1:0-2301 GCA_045600345.1 Candidatus Cryptobacteroides sp.
CCTTGTCGTTTATAGATAAGAATTGTTTGGCTGTTTGGTGATAAAATCATATATTTGCTAAGTATTTACTCTCAAATTCGCATATTTATAGAATATGGCAACAAAGATACAGCAAATACTTGAGTCCAATCCGGATACTAAAATACTGTTCGGAGAATGGCTTTCCAGTCAGGGGCTCGATGCCAAGGGCCAGTATGCATATATGAAAAGCGGCTGGCTCTCTCGTCTGTCAAAAGGCGTATATGCGCTCCAGAGTACAACTCCTACCCTGATGCAGACCATTTCAGCATATAACTCCCAGCTCTCAAGAGAATGCATCGTTGGTGCATACACGGCGCTCGAGATGAGAGGCTACTCACACTATCTGCCTATGGGTAAGCAACAGGCTTATCTGTTCACTGGAAAAGACGACAAACTCCCCTCGTGGCTGCTGCAAAGGGAATGGGACATGACCATAAAGTACATGGTGACCTCTTTTCTTGGCGATGACCGCAAGGGCGTAGAGACTTTCGTCTCAGACGGCAACGAATTGCTTGTTTCATCGCCGGAAAGAGCGATGCTGGAGTGCCTTAACCTTCCGGAGTCGTCCGCTTCCCTGCTGGATCTGTATTATATAATGGAGAGCCTGACAACTCTACGTCCCAAACTCGTGCAGTCTCTTCTGGAATCTTGCTCATCAAAAAAAGTGAGAAGGCTTTTCCTCTACATGGCAGAGAAAGCCGGACACCAGTGGTTCAGAGCGCTGAACCTGGATTCCATACCGCTCGGTACATCACGCTATATGATTGTGCCAACTGGCAAGTACATCGCCAAATACAACATGACAATCCCTAAAGAACTGGCTGAATATGAATAACAACAATATCAACACACAAGTCTATGCCCAGAAAGTGGAACTGCTGCTTCGCCTGATGCCTATCATCATGGACGAAGGAGTATTTGCCGTACACGGCGGAACGGCCATCAACCTGTTCCTGAAGGATCTTCCACGATATTCCGTTGACATTGATCTCACCTATATCCCACTTTCAGACAGGCAGACAAGCATCGATGATATCAACAAGCATCTTGCATCCATCTGCGAGAAAGTAGTAAAGGCATTCAAAGGAATGCACATAACCCCGAACTACAGCACCTGCAAACTTCTCTGCGAATACCGGGGCAAGCAGGTTAAGGTAGAGGTAAACCAGACCAAGAGAGGAATCGTAGGCGGTCCGGTTGTATCTCAGCCGCTCAGTGATAAGGCACAGGAAGAGTTCGGCCTGTACTGCGAGGCAGGTATTGTGCCTCTCACGCAGCTCTACGGCGGAAAAATCGCAGCTGCGCTGTCACGCCAGCATCCACGTGACCTCTTTGACGTAAAGTATATGGACTTCCCTCTTGAAAAATGCCGCGAGGGTCTGATTTTCTGCCTTCTCGGAAGCGACCGCCCGATACACGAGTCCTTTGCACCGCGACTCATCGATCAGTGTGAAGCAATGGCAAACCAGTTCGACGGCATGACAGAGATCCCTTTCACCTATCAGGAGTTTGAAGACACCCGCGCCAAACTCATTGCAGATGTCAACGCATTGATGACCGATGCAGACAAGCGTTTCCTTATCAGCTTCGAGAAAGGCACTCCGTCATGGGATGGCTACGAATTCGAATACCTCAAAGAATACCCGTCAGTCAAGTGGAAACTTCTCAACCTTTCAAAGCTCGCCAAGCAGAATCCCCAGAAACTCGAGGAAGAAGCCGCCAAACTGGAAGAAATCTTCAAGACTAAATAGCAGAGCATGGAAAGCAATTACACACCGCAGCAGACCATTCCTTTATGGAAGTGGATATTGGAACTGATTCTCGGCTCCATAGTATTTGCCATATTATATGGCCTCGGAATGGGTTTGTTGAGTGCACCTCAGCCTACACTTAAATGCGCAGCAATGCTCTTTGCTGGAGCCGTCATTCTTGCAATATTTCCGCTGTGGATCAAGTTGTTTGAAAAGCAATGGCGTTGGGATTTGTTGAGCAGGCATGCCAGGAAGAATCTCTTCTGCGGAGTTTCGATAGGATTCCTGTTCTTCGTGGTGTTGTCAGGTATTCTACATGTGACAGGTTGCTACAGCGCCCACTTTGCATCGCCACATTGGTCCTACATACTCGTTAACCTTTGTTTCTATTTCCTGGTAGCCTGCGGCGAGGAAGTCATATTCCGCGGCCTCATATTCAGGATGATTGACGACAGGTTCGGCCTTTGGTGGGCCTTGGGTATATCTGCCTTGATCTTCGGTTTCGTTCACATAATCAACCCGGGAGCAA
>JAZRXU010000040.1:0-5513 GCA_045600345.1 Candidatus Cryptobacteroides sp.
GGGGGCCGCGCAGAGTTATAAGCCGGAGACCAATTCTTTGAGCCATGGTCAGGTGCTGTCGGAGCCATACACTTTTGCAATGGCTCGCAATGTAGTGCTGGAAATGTCTGATGCGATAAGTCTGGAACTTGTGGCCAAACAACTGGTGACAAACCAGCTGGTGCTTACAGTCAACTATGACAAGGAAAGCCTTCTGCGACCGGAGCTTGCAGCAAAATATACCGGGGAGGTAACTCGGGATTATTACGGTCGCCCGACGCCGAAGCATGCTCATGGCACTGCAAACCTCGGCTTTCATACATCATCGGGACGTGCCATAGAGGATGCCGTGGTGTCTTTGTATGACAGATTGGTGTCCAAAGATCTGCTTATCCGCCGCATTACGGTGTCGACCAATAACGTCATCCCGGAAAGTGAGGCCGTGAGCAGAGATGCTGCTGCGGGAGATGATCTTTTTTCGCAGCTCGAGCAGTCTCATGCCCTGGCAGAGCAGAAGGCAGAGGAGCGTGCGAAGGAGCGTCGCATGCAGGAGGCGCTTCTTTCGATAAAGAGCCGTTTCGGAAAGAATGCCGTGCTTAAGGGGACAAGTTTTGATGAGGGTGCAACAGCACGTGAGCGAAACAAACAGATAGGAGGACACAAGGCATGAGTAGTGGAAAATATGACGATATCATCAACCTTCCGCACCATGTGTCCGTGCGCCATGCTCCGATGAGCATGTCGCAACGCGCTGCGCAGTTCGCGCCTTTCGCGGCGCTCTCCGGCCACAATAAAGCTATCGAAGAGACAGCCCGCCGCAACGAGCTTCTGTTCGAAAGACACGATGAAGAATTCTTTGATTGATCTCTATCTGAACCATTTGTCCACCTCGTGGACAACTTCCGGCATGGCGAAAACAGCCACGCGGTCATATTCTTTGATCTGAGAGTCACCCACAGCGATAAACGATTCTCCGCTTCTGATGACTCCGCCTATTATGGCATTCTCCGGAAAGTTCAGATCTTTGAGAGGTGCTTTGGTGATTTTTGCATTTGGGGCCACTATGAATTCGATCACCTCGGCATTGGTTCCGTTCATGTATTTGACAAAACGCACCTTGTCGGAGAGCGTGAACTTGAAGATGCGGCTTGCAGTGATAAGCTTTTTATTTATCACAGCGTCCACTCCCATGCCTTCTGCAAGGCTGATATACTCGAGATTCTCCACTTTTGCGATTGTGCGGTGGACTCCAAGCTTCTTTGCTGCCACGCAGGCGAGAATATTGGTCTCGGCGCTGTCTGTAAGGGCCAGAAAGGCGTCGTAATTGTGGATCTCCTCATCGATGAGCAAGTCGGTATTCCTGCCATCGCCATTGATGATCATTACGTCATCTGGAAGACGAAATGCCAGTTCGTTGCAACGATCCTTATCTATTTCTACGATCTTGATCCTGTTGCCTTTCTTTGCCTGGCCGCGGGCTACCATTTCAGCAGTATGGCTGCCGCCCATGATCATGACGCTGTCGACCTCCAGGTTGCTTGTTCCGATATATTCGGAAAGCGCCTGGATACCATCACGCTTCGCGATGATATACACCATGTCGTGGAAACGGAACTTATAATCGAATTTAGGTATGATTGTCTCGTTGTTGCGCGACACTGCGACAATGCGGAAGCTGATATTGTCAGAGGAGGCCTCTGTGGCAAAGTCCTTTACTGTCCTGTCTATGATAGGGGAGTCTTCTTCAAGGCGGAAAACAGCCATCTGGAGCTTTCCGCGTGCGAAGTCCAGTCCGTCGTGAGATGTGTTTCTGCTGAGCTGGTCCATGATCTCGTCAGCGGCGATCTTTTCCGGATAGAACATAAGGTCTATGCCCATCTCGGTGAACAGGTATTTGTTGTCGTAGTTCAGGTACTCTTCGCTGTTTATGCGCGCTACCACCTTTTTGCTTCCCAATTTCTTGGCCAGCAGTGAAGATACAACATTCACATCCTGGAATTCCTGAGGATATACGGCGATGAAAAGGTCTGCGGCTTCTGCACCTGCCTGCTTGAGGGTGTTCATGGACGAGGGACTGCCAACGACAGTGACAACGTCAGCAATGGCAGAGAGGTCCTGCAATCTTCTGGGACTTGAGTCGATGACTGTAATCTCGTGCGATTCTGCACTGAGCATCTTCGCCAAGTGTGATCCTACTTCTCCGGCGCCTGCAATAATGATTTTCATCTTACCTTATATTGTCTTTAATTTCTGCAAATATAGCTTCTTTTTTCAATAACGCCTGCGTGACTATCCATTTGCTCCACATGCCCTTCAGCTGGAATATGTCTCCTCCGCGGTTATCGCACTCGGGGTCGTTGCAGAGAATGTTACGTGCAATATCATCTCTCTCGCCTTCAAGTATAGGCCTGAGGTATCGTTTCAATTCCTTGATGTTTTCATGAGGCCTTTCCAACCTGAATTCCCTGTGGGCTTTCATCACGGCCTTGAAATTATCCATGCGGAAAGTGACAAGATATGCCATTGCAGAGAGGAAATCAAGCACCATGCGTGCGTTTATCAGCAGATCTGCTTTCATTACGCCAAGCTCGGCGCTGCTGTGCAGTATGTCCTCGCGCATCCTGACATCATACTCGCTGCTGTACATGCAGTTGCAATTGTGTATCATGTCCGGGCCTTCATCAGGCAAAATGGCCTTGCTCATCAGCGAATATGCGCTCTCTATGGCGAATGTCTTCGGCAGGCAGCGCGCCATCATGAGGAGATTGTTCCTGTAATTAAGGAAGAGCTTGAAAGGGGAGTCTTGCGGGAGTGATCCTCCTCCGACATGGTAGACTGTGCTGCGAGGCACTATGTTTACTTTCCATCCGTTCAGACGTGCACGCCAGCACAGATCGATCTCCTCCATATGGGCGAAGAACTTGTCGCAGAATCCTCCCAGCTCGAAAAACACCTTGCTGCGCACCAGAAGAGCAGCCCCGGTAGCCCAAAGCACTTCTTCCGGTACATCGTATTGCCCTTCGTCCTTTTCGGTCATTTTCATCACCCGACCACGGCAGAACGGATAGCAGAACCTGTCCAGATACCCTCCGGCAGCGCCAGCATATTCGAAACGGCTCCTGTCGTTCATCATATGAAGCACAGGGGCGCACATGCCGCAGTCTTCGTGGTATTTCATCCATTCCAACAGCGGACCGAGCCAGCCTGGACTTACCTCGATATCGGAGTTCAGCAGGAGAAAGAGGTCTGAATCGAGTTTATGCAAGGCTTTGTTATAGCCCCCTGCAAATCCATAGTTGCGAGACAATCTTATCAGCTTGACCTGCGGGAACTCGTCAGTCAGAATCTGTACGGAGTCATCTTCAGATGCATTGTCTGCCACGACAATATCCACATCATCATATTCTTTCACCGAGTCTAAAAGACAAGGAAGGTACTTCCTGAGAAAGTCCCTTCCGTTCCAGTTCAATATGACGATGCTTGCCGTCAATTCTCCCGATTTTAGTTTTTATCGCAGTTGCAGCCTTCGTGGTTGCATCCACTTTCGTGCTCGCCGCATCCGCCGCCGCAATCCTCGCAGTGGTCATGGCCGCATCCGCATCCGCACTCGTGGTGCTGTACGAACTCGCCATGGAGACCTTCTGTAAGCTCTTTCTCAGTAGCTTCGCGCACTGTGAGTATCTCGCCTGCGAAGTTGAGAGTCTTGCCGGCCATAGGATGGTTGAGATCCATCTTGACAGTCTTTTCTGTAACGTCAAGCACTTTGCCGGGAACCACTCCGCCCATAGGGTTCATGAGTGGAATGATATTGCCTACCTTGAGAAGGTCCTCGCGTATCTGGCCATCAACCTCGAATGCCTCTTTCGGAAGGTCGATGACACGCTCAAGCTGCCAGTCTCCGTAGCCGTTCTCAGGGTCGAGGGTGAACTCAAATTTATCTCCAGGCTCTTTGCCTTCGATGTTCTGTTCGAAGAGCGGAAGCAGATAACCCATGCCCTGGATGAAGTCCAGAGGACGCTCTTTGGTGGTTTTATCTGCAATCTGACCATCTACTGTAAGCTCGTAAATAAGCTCTACTACTTTGTTTTTCTCGATTTTCATATTTGTATAATACTTTAATTTCAGTTTCTAAATCATGCGCTGATGTCCACGTCGTCAAATGCCAGCGAAGGAATCTGCCATCTTGCACACTGACGTGCATCTGAGCCGGCAGCCTTCAGCTTGTTCCATAACTCTGTCATATTTCCTGTCATCAGCGCTTCGGCGAATGGGTGTTGAATCTTTCCCTCTTTGAAGACAAACCCTTCTATACCGAAGGAGAATGCTCCGGTGGCCTGATTGCAGTTACCTCCATTGAAGCCTGTGATCAGCAGTCCATCGCCGCATTCCGCCATTATGTCATTCAAATTTATATCCTTTTTGGCTGAATTGCAAATAAATGCACTCATGCAAGGACGCGACGGCCCTTCTACAGTAGGCTCCAGACCGGTTTTTGCTGCGCAGTAGGTGTTGACAAAGTACTTCTTGACAATACCATTCTCAATTATCGGACCATCCGTGACTTCAGTGCCTTCCGTGTCAAAAAGTCTGCTTCCAGCCTTTCCGGAGGCTGTCGCGTTGTCATATATTGTCAGATTCTCATTGAAAACCTTTTTGCCGAGTGCGTCCTCCAGAAACGAGAATTTCTGCTGTACGGCATTGCCGTCAAGTGCCTGGATGATTGGCCCTATAAGGCGGGACGCCGCTTTGGCATGGACTATGACGGTCTTTTTCCCGGATTCTATATCTCTCGGACCTATTTGTGCGGATGCACTTTCTATGGCCTCCCTGGTGATATCCTCCGGATGAAAGTCATCCCACTTCGGCATTGCTGTCCATTGGTAACCGCTATATTTGTTTCCATCGGCATCTGATACGGTGGCTTCTGCGCAGAAGCCGAAACTTGTCTCTATATGTCGTCCTTCAAATCCATCGCTGTCCACCATGAAATTGTCGTCCAGCGAATCTGAGTACTCGCATTCCAGCGATTCTGTTGCCATGTTTCCGCCGGATGCTTCCAGAGCGATCTTTATTTTTTCGTTCTGTGGTATGCCGAAGTATCCCGGGTCTACCAGGTCCAGTTCGTCACCTCGCAGACAGTCTTTGGCTTTGTGTGAGGGGGCGGGGAGGACGCGGCATGGATCCGGAGCCATCAGCAGGGTAGTGTCCAGGGCTTTGTCAAGAAATGCCTCCAGATCGCTGCGTTCGAGTTTGTTTGTACTGAATGTGCCGAAGCGTCCGCTGGCAAAAAGATGTATGAATATGCTTCTGTCTTCGCTGTAGGTGATGCGGTCTATCTCGCCATCCAGTACGCATATGCTGTTCTGTATGCTTTTGCTGAGCGAAATCCTTATCGCGGAAGCGCCTTTACTCTTTGCATATGCTATGCAATGGTGGCAGATGGCGATCTCCTCTTCCGTGATTATGCCATAACCATGTCCTGTCTGTCGTGTCATTCTATTCGCCTCCCACTGTAAGTTCGCTGATTTTGACTG
>JAZRXU010000041.1:0-3378 GCA_045600345.1 Candidatus Cryptobacteroides sp.
GCTGCGGGTGTCGAAGCCTGCATACAGGGCCGTATCGAACCATTTCGGGCCGCTGATGCGGTGGAAGGCGTTCACTATGGTCACTTTGTCATGCGCGTTATCGCCTTCCGGCAGTCCGACCGACATGATCTCTGACGGGAAGCTGATGCCGCCTTCGTTTGCCGCAATCACTCTGAATGAATATATGTGTCCCTTTTCTATAGGCATGGTAGTCTGGAACCATCCGTTCAGAAGTGCTGCATCTACCTTTTTACCACTGTCCCAACCCTTGCCGTCAATACGCGTCTGTATGATGAACCTGGTAGGGGCTGCCGTCTGCTCCAGTGTGTCTGTGGTGTCGAGCCATCTAAGTTCTGCCTGCGGCTGTGGCAGAAGGGTGTTGAGCCGTGCACTGAATGCTCTGACAGGCAGAGGTTGCACCACGTATGGGACAGAATATCTTGTGCTCAGATATTTCAATATGGCTTTGTAACATGCCCTTGCTGCTGCAAAGCGGAAAGCCGGGTCGAGACCGAATTTCATGTCCTCGAAGTTCTGATGTGAGAGCAGTTCGAGCAGTACGGCGGGAGTGCCTGTGGTGCGTGACTCGCTGTATGATTTGTTCCATACGTCACGTATGACCCATAGGCTGTCCCATTGTGCCTTGAAATCGTTTTCGATCTGACTGACAAGAAGTTCTGTAAGCTCTCGGCTGGTTGCTCTCGAACTTCCGCTCAGAAGCCTGGAAGAACCGTTTGCACGAAGAGTATAGATTCCCAAGGTGCCTACAACGGAAGCATCCGGCCTGCTGCCTGCATCCGTATGCCATGCAAACGACATGTCAATAGGGATTCTGAGGCCTTCGTGCCTTGGGTTTGCCCATGAACCGCCGCTGATATACTGCACCCACTCTCCGCGGCTCATAAGATCGTCGCGGTAGTCGTCCTTGAATTCATTCTGGCTCCATACCTTTGCAGGGATGCCGGACCACTGCATATGGTAGCGTGCACCCTCCACAAAGCGTGGCATCCCGGATATATGATATTCTGTGCTGTCTTTGATGCCTCGGGCTATGTTTCCCATACCTCCACCTATGCGGATGGCGTCCGCTGTCACGACTCCCTCTGTGGCGCTTCTGTTGGTAAGGGACACCAGAGGTCTCTCTCCCTCTTCGAACTCATATGTTCCGATATATATCCATGTGCCGCCTCCCATGCGCTGGTTTACGGATACATTCACCGGACCTCCTGCTGTGTGCACTGTGTACTGGGCGTCATTTGTACATTGCGACAGTGTGCGATAGGATACGTATACGGCATATTCATCGTGGGAATTTATGACTCCCCACCATGATACAGATGACTCATTACCTTTTTTTACCAGGGTCCTGGCCTGAAGATAGGTTCCCATCCCGAAGGGGTTGTCCTCGTCTACATAGTTGGGATGCCTGTCTGCAAATCCATGTTCGTGCCGTGACCATCTGCCGGTGGTTTCCATTCTTCCGTGTATTCTCCCGGACTGTGTTTCTGTCGTATCATTGTCAACGACAAGCTCGTACTCGTGCCAATCACGTTCGCGCGGAAGCAATACGTTTGCACCTGCATTTTCGAGCATCGGAGCCAGGAAGGGTACCACGAAACTTTGTGTGAATATGTCTTCCGAGGTCTGGAAAAGACTGGGACGCTGCCATTTCCAGCTCAGGTCCTTAAGGTCGAAGTATCGTCCATGGCTCTGCCACATGGCTATATGGCGGCCTGACAGTCCTTTCGGAGCATGGATGTTGCGCCTGGTCAGTTGTGCTCCGCGCGGGTCTTTTACTTTAAGACGGCTCTGCAGGGGCGTGCCGTCGCTATTCACGTGTATGTATCTGTCTCTGTTTTGCTGGTAATGGGTGGGCGTCTGTTCTTCCGAGCTTTTGGGCGCAACTGCAGCAGGGTCCATTATCTGGGCCCAGGTATTGGATGATATGACAATAATTAGCAGGAGAGGAATGAGACGCTTCATCTTAGAGAGCCTGCATGTCGTTAAGCTTCTTGTAATACCCGTCCATGCTGATGAGCTGCTCGTGTGTGCCTCTTTCCACAATCTTACCTTCATGCATGACCAGGATCTCGTCTGCATGCTTGATGGTGGAGAGACGGTGGGCGATGGCTATGGTGGTACGGGTGCTCATGAGCCTGTCCAGAGCCTCCTGCACCAGGCGCTCGCTTTCGGTGTCAAGTGCTGAAGTGGCCTCGTCAAGGATAAGTATGGCCGGGTTCTTGAGTATGGCTCGTGCGATGCTTATGCGCTGACGCTGTCCTCCGGACAGTTTCCCGCCGCGGTCGCCGATATTGGTTTGGTAGCCGTCAGGCATTTCCATGATGAAATCGTGTGCATTGGCTATGCGTGCTGCCTCTTCTACCTGCTCCTGGGTCGCTCCATCCACGCCGAAGGCGATATTGTTGAATATCGTGTCGTTGAACAGTATGGCTTCCTGGTTCACGTTGCCTATCAGAGATCGCAACGAATGTATTCTCATGTCTCGAATATCCACCCCGTCGATGCATATGCTTCCGGAGTTGATATCATGGAAACGTGGTATGAGATCCACGAGCGTCGACTTTCCGGAACCTGACTGACCTACGAGGGCAACGGTCTTGCCCTTGGGTATGGTCATGTTGATGTCGTGAAGTATCTCGCGGCTGGAATCGTAGCTGAAGCATACGTCTTTGATAGTGATCTCGCTCTCGAATCCTTTTGCTTCGACTGCGTTTTCCTTCTCTTTGATAGGGTTCTCAGCCTTTAATATCTTGTCTATGCGCTCGATCGAGGCAAGGCCTCTTGGTATCATATATCCAGCACGGGTAAGGTCTTTAAGCGGCTGGAGCACGCTGTAGAGTATGACCATGTAGAATATGAAGGTAGGGGCGTCGAATGAGCTGTGGCCGCGAAGGATCAGCGTGCCGCCGAACCAGAGCACTATCATGACCATGATGGTACCCAGGCCCTCGCTCACGGGATGCGCGGCGCTCTGACGGGTAGCTACCTTGCTGCTTATGCGGCGGTGCTCATTCGTCGTTCTGGTAAATCTGCTCTGCATCTTGTCCTCTGCGAGGAAAGCCTTGATGATGCGCATGCCGCCCAGAGTCTCGTCAAACTGGCTTATGGTGTCGCTCCACTTGTTCTGGGATTCGAGAGAGTCTTTCTTCAGTGTCTTGCCCAGTGCACTTATGGCCCATGCCATTACGGGAACCACGAGAAGAGTGAACAAAGTGAGCTCCCAGCTTATGAAGATGAGCATACTGAAGTATACTGTGATAAGTATAGGGTTCTTGATGAGCATGTCGAGCACGCTCGTGATGGAATTCTCCACTTCTGCAACATCGCCGCTCATGCGGGCAATGATGTCACCTTTGC
>JAZRXU010000042.1:0-6577 GCA_045600345.1 Candidatus Cryptobacteroides sp.
AGGCGCCACCTGCTCCTGCTCTCCGATAAAGGACGGCAGTACATCCCGCAGACTCTGCTCGCTGACTCCTTCCAGAGAAAACCTCCTGTCCACGTCTTTCTCCAGGTCGTATGACGGCGTCGTGGCTCCGAAACATACTCCGGCTACATATTCCTTATGGGTTGCCTGCAGCTTTTCTGCATTCTTGCAGGCATTGCCTATGCATACCAGGAGCACTCCGGTAGCCAGAGGGTCGAGCGTGCCTGCATGTCCCACCTTGAGGTTCTTCTTGCCGAAATGACGTATGGCGGCATACTTCACCTTGCGGATCACGTCTGCCGATGTCCATCTGTAAGGTTTGTCTATAACCAGCACCAGCCCCTCTGGATAGTCGTTGATATCCGTAGAGAGACTGGCAGTGATTCTTTTGTCAACGGTTATCATTCACTGATATCGATCTTGTCGGTACGTCTTTGATGACGGCCGCCTGCAAATTCAGTGTCAAGCCATGCCTTTACGCACTCGATATTTTCTATCTCGGATGTGAAACGCTGGGCCAGAACCAGCACGTTGGCATTGTTGTGTTCCTTGACAAGTACTGCGATGTCGCGGTTCCAAGCCAGACCGGCACGTATGCCTTTATGCTTGTTGAGGGTCATGGCCATGCCGTTGCCTGTACCGCATGCTGCGATGCCCAGATCGACTTCGCCGCTCAGGACAGCCTCAGCCAGTCTGTGAGCGAAATCCGGATAGTCCACGCTTTCGGGACCGAAGGTGCCGTAATGCACCATTTCAATGCCTCTTGTTTCCAAGTACTTTCTGATGGGCTCTGCCAGAAGATATCCGGCATGATCACCTGCGAATCCTATTCTCATAATGTTATTTCTTTAAGATTTCCATTCGACGCTGGAACTCATCCATACCGATAAGGTTGAGAATGTCAGCAATACCAAGGCCTGAAGATGCACCTACAAGGGCCAGACGTATGCTGTTCATGATCTTGCCCATAGGCCATTCCCTGTTGCGTATCTCCTGCTCAGCCTGCTCCAGGCCCACAGTCTTGATGAGCCCTGCAATCTCCAGGGCCATTGATTTGTTTTCAGGAGTCCAGAACTTGTTGGTATCCTTCTCGTTGTATGTGACAGGGGCAACGAAAAGGTATGAGGCGATGTCCCAGAAATCAGCTACGAATGTGGCGCGCTCCTTGATGAGCCCGCATACCTTCACTACATAGTCGTGTGATGCCTTTACGCCTTTCTGCTCGAGGATAGGCTCGAACAATGCTGCAAGCTGCTCATCGCTCTTCTTGCGAAGGTACTCCTTATTGAACCATTTGGCCTTCTCAGGGTTGAATTTTGCACCGCTCTTGCTCACATGCTCTATGCTGAATGCGTCGATAAGGCCCTGCATGTCGAAGAGTTCCTGCTCTGTGCCCGGATTCCAGCCGAGCATGGCGAGAAGGTTGACGAATGCTTCAGGGAAGTATCCGTCCTCACGGTAGCCATGATATGTCTCGCCCTCGGAGTTCTTCCAGTTCAGTGGGAATACGGGGAAACCCATCTTGTCGCCGTCGCGCTTGCTGAGCTTGCCGTTGCCCACCGGCTTGAGAAGGAGAGGGAGGTGGGCGAACCTAGGCATTGTATCCTGCCATCCGAACGCCTCGTAAAGGAGGTAGTGCAGAGGGAGGGAAGGAAGCCATTCCTCGCCACGTATCACCTCTGTGATTTCCATCAGATGATCGTCAACGATATTCGCGAGGTGGTATGTAGGGAGCTCGTCGGCACGTTTCCAGAGTACTTTGTCGTCAAGGGTGGAGGTATTCACCTCCACGTGGCCGCGTATCATGTCGTCCATCGCTACAACTCTGCTCTCCGGCATCTTGAAACGCACTGTCCAGTCGGTGCGCTGTTCGAGGAGCTGCGCCACTTCCTCTGCACTCATCGTGAGGGAATTGCGAAGGTTCTGACGGGTGGTGGCATTGTAAATGAAGGTTTGTCCCGCTGCTTCCGCCTCTGCTCGTGCCGCATTCAGCTCTTCGGCTGTGTCGAATGCGTAGTAGGCCCAGCCGGCCTCTACGAGCTGGTCTGCATATTTGCGGTACAGACCGCGTCGCTGGCTCTGACGGTATGGTGCATGAGGATGCTTCTGCGAAGCTTCTTCCACCACTTTGCCTGTGGCCATATCCACTCCTTCGTCAGGAATGATTCCGCACCATGCAAGGGCTTCGATGATATACTGTTCGGCTCCGGGTACGAAACGCTGAGAGTCCGTGTCTTCGATGCGTATGATGAAGTCTCCTCCACGCTTCTTGGCGTAGAGATAATTGTATAGCGCTGTTCTCACACCGCCCATGTGGAGCGGACCGGTTGGTGATGGTGCGAATCTGACGCGTGTTCTTCTTTCCATATGTTATTTGTTTTTTATTCGTTTGATGGATGGTGTACATTCCAGGTCATTCATGCGTCCCGCTACATCGCCATGAAGACAAGGTTCTTCAGTGAAATTGAATTTAGGCGTGTTGCGGCTGTCATTAGGACCTATCTTGATCTTTTCAGTCAAAAACAAAGTTACATCTTTCTCCGGACAATACTCAAAGTCGGAATTGATTTTTTCCACATTCTCTTCGAGATTGAACCCACCTATCATATTGACATCGAATCCTGTTGCTATGATAGTGATACTCACCTTGTCGCCGAACTCCGGGTCGAACTCATACACAAGTCCCCGTTTGAATCTTCTGGCACTTCCTGTCTGCTCTTCTATGAGCTTGTCTATGGTGTTCAGATCGCTCATGCTTACGCCGTGCTGGTTGTGACCGCTGGTGATATTGACCAGGATGTTCTTGGCGGTGCTCAGCTCGACATCATTCAGCAGAGGAGACTCGATGGCGCCTTTGACTGCGTCGATAAGGCGGTTCTTTCCGCTGCCGCAGCCCATGCCCATGATGGCCATGCCGCTTTCGCGCATCATGGTCTTCACGTCCTCCATATCTACGTTTATATAGCCCTCCTTCTTGATGATCTCCACTATGCATCGCACGGCTGTGGCGAGCACCTCATCCGTTTTCGGATACGCTTCGTGGGCAAGAAGGTTGCCATACACCTCATATAGCTTCTCGTTATCGATAAGAATCAGACTGTCCACATTCTTTTCCATCTCTGCGATGCCGTCCAGAGCTCTTGCCCTGGTCTCGGGGCCGTCATTGCGGAAAGGAATTGTCACGACGCCCACGGTAAGAATGCCACGTTCCTTTGCCATCTTGGCTATTACGGGAGCTGCACCTGTACCGGTGCCGCCGCCCATTCCGGCAGTGACAAAGAGCATCTCTGTGCCGTTGTCCAGCACTTTCTCTGCTATCTCGTCCATGGCCTCTGTAGCCGCATTCCGTCCTTTTATAGGGTTGCATCCTGCTCCCAGACCGTTGCCGAGCTGGATCTTGACAGGTACGTTGCTGTTCTCCAGAGCCTGACTGTCGGTGTTGCATACAACGAAGGTGCAGCCTTCGATGTGCTGGTTGTACATATATGTGACGGCATTCTGTCCGCCACCTCCCACGCCTATGGCTTTGATATTAGAGTTCTGTGGCACCCAGTTGCTGGGTACGAAAGTCATTTCCATCATATCCTATATATCCTCGTCTTCTCCGAAGTCGAACAGACTTCCTGTTTTCTCTGGTTTTGGCTGATCTTTTACAGCATTTCTCTCCTTTTCGGCTTTTGCATTGTCGTATGGTGTCCCCAGTACGGCTCCGATCAGGTCACGTTTCTTCTTCTTTTCGCCCTTGTCGATCTTGGTACTCTTCCATCTTCCGAATACGTTGAATCCTCCCAGACCCTCGCTGTCACCGAACAGTGTGTCGGAACCGCTTTCCTCAGGGGCATCTTTTTCCTGCTCATGTGCAAAAGTGGCGGGAGCCTCAGGCTTCTGTACAAGCTGGTCGCAGCCTGCGGTCTCGGTCATGGAATACTTGCGAAGCAGACCTGAACTGCAGCTCGCTCCGAGACTGTAGAAGATGTCGCAATCCGATTCCATGCGGTCGCGGCTTGTCGCCCCGACTTTGGTATTATAGCCTGATGTCTCTTTGATGAACGTGCAGATGTTGAGCATGGATGCACCTCCGCCTGTCACGACAATTCCGTTCTTGAGCTTGTCGGCATAGCCGCTTGTCTGTATGTCATAGAGGAGGGCTTCTATTATTTCCTTCTCCCGGGCGGTGATTATCTCGGACAGATATTTTACCGACACTTCCTTGCGGCTCTTGTCCAGAACGTCAGTTATGCGAAGCTTTTTCTCGCCGAGTGTACCGAGACGGTCAGGCATGCATCCGCCATATGCCATTTTGATATTCTCTGCGAGTTTCTCGCTTATGCTGCATACATTTGCAATGTCACATGTGATATTGTAGCCTCCGAACGGAATGGCTCCATAGTGTCTGAGTACACCGCCGGTGAATATCGATACTGATGATGCCCCGGCGCCAAGGTCTATGAGGGCCACTCCGCCCTGGATCTCATTCTGGCTGAGTATGCTGCTTCCTATGGCATCCGGTACAAACACTTTACGGACGTTTATCACATCTGTGTCGCGGAATGCATTGTCGATGACATTGATGGCATTCTGCCTGAGCGTGTAGACTTTGTATTTTGCGACAACATTGTCGCTGCACATGCCTACGACCTCGTCAGGCGAAACGTTCACTTCTCCGCCGTCCAGATCGTAGCTCTGGGCTATGCATGCTATTATGTCTTCATCCTGCCCGATACCCATTGCGTCCCTGCTTTCCCAGGCGAGATTGTCTATCAGGTCAATGTCTTTCTCGCTCACGTTGCCGTTGGCTGTAGTTCCGCTTACCTTATAGTCGAGCTGTCGCAGACCATAGCGCTGAACGCCCACCATCACTTCCGTTATGTGGATCTTGTTTACGCTCTCGACTATGCTCAGTGCCTCTTTGATACGGGCATTGAGCTTTGTCGGGTTGGTGACACGGCTGTGCCTGATACCATCAGAGGGGAATTCGTTGTAGTAAATGACAGATACCTTCTTGTTGGCATCTATCGTTGCTACACTGATGCCCATCTTGTCGGTGCCCAGGTCGATAGTTACTATGTGCTTTTCTTCCATATCTTATCTGCAAACAATCTGTTTGTCGTATTTAACGTTTACAGTTCTGTATTTCTTTTCGGCGAATCCTTCGCCTTCCATCATGTTCTTGTATCTGGCGATGGCAGAGAATTTGTCTTTGAGACCGGTCGGCTGGCCTATGATGAAAACTTCATCCCTTTCAGCCAATCTCAAAGACACCTCGCCCTTGTCGTTGCATGAAAGTTTCGTGACACTGTCCTTCAGTCCGTCTGTGTCGTGTATGTATTCTCCCAGATGACATACGCGGCGCATCCACAGATCATTGTCCTGCTGCACGGCACCACTCATTACGGGGATATCCTTGCACCAGTCCCTGGTCACTCTGAAATAGCGTCCGTTACGGCACATGTACCAGGTGTCGTTTCCGGAACATACTTTGAGCACGGGTGTGCATTGCTTGGCCTTGATGTGCAGCACTGCATCATTGGTGATGAATGCCTCGTGCTGTTCCATTATTCCCTGTGCCGCGAGTATCTGCTCCATCTCAAAGAGATTTATGTCTGAGCATGGCACGTTCTTGTATCCTCCGTATTCCTTGTCGATGATGTCGCGTATCTGCTGGGCTGTGATGAACTGGCGTGACAGGCTGTCGGTCAGTTCCACTTCTATGCCGGTGCACTTGGTTGCAGACATATGACGCCTGTTGCCCACTATGCCTATGACGAGAGTCAGAAGGCATAGCGTGCCGAGAATGCTGTACAGAACTATGTTAATTGTATTTTTCAATCAGGAGTCTTGTGATGGGGTCAATAAATCTGTCAATGTTGCCTGCACCAAAGGTGACAAGAACCTCGATATCCTCCTTGGCGAGGGTATCCATGAGTTCTTCTTTCGTTATAAGTACTTTCTCAGGGGCTGTGACGTCTTTGAAAATGATCTCGCTTGTCACCCCTTCTATAGGAAGTTCACGTGCTGGATAAATGTCCAGCAGTATGAGCTTGTCCACCTTGCTCAATGCTGATGCGAAGTCAGGGGCGAAGTCTCTGGTCCTGGTGTATAGGTGTGGCTGGAATACAGCTGTGAGCTTGCGTCCCGGGAACATGCCGCGTATGCTGCTTATGGCTTTCGCGAGTTCTTCCGGATGGTGTGCATAGTCATCCAGATATACGACTTTGTCGTTGTTGACATGTATGTCGAATCTTCTCTTTACCCCTTTGTAATCCTCTATGGCCGCCTTTATCTCTTCCGGAGTTACGCCGTATGTCAAGGCAATGGCTCCGGCTGCCACACAGTTCTCTACATTCACCCAACCCGGGATGCCGCAGCGTATATCCTTGATGCAGCCGCCAGGATAGTTGAGTGTGAAGGTGTAATGACCGTATCTGTCGCATGAGAGGTCTGATGCATAGAAGTCTGCTGCAGCATTGTCGTAGCTGTATCTCATCAGTTTTGCCCTGGTGTCGGCTTTGCTGACAGGAAGCCCGAGCTTGGCGATTACCGTGCCGCTTACCTGACT
>JAZRXU010000043.1:0-3721 GCA_045600345.1 Candidatus Cryptobacteroides sp.
AACGAGCATGGCCTGAAATACAATTTCGCGCAACTGGAAAGCCTTCTGGACAGTGGGGAGTATAGCGATCTCGTGATGGTATACGGAAGTGTGGCAGATAAGGATGTGGATGCGGTGTTACGAATTATTCCGAAACGCGCGTATGTCTATTTCACAGCGGCGGACAGCCACCGTGCAATGCCTGCAGATGAACTTTTTGCACGCTCCGGCCATCCGAACGGCGAGCCGGTGTCGAATGTGGGCAGAGCCGTGGCTCTGGCCATGGAACGTTGCAAGGGCTTGCGAAAACCCCTTCTATATATCGGCGGCAGCACCTATGTGGTGAGCGAGGCTGTTCAGGCAATGTCAAACTCTGATCTGGCCTAATCGCGCGAGGTCCTGGTGTCGATGTCGAATCCAGTGGCTCCAGAGATGTCACATTCCACCCAATCGGCGGCCTCTCCATTATAGAATATCGAGAAGTCGTAATGTCCGCGCTGAGTTTTCTCCATGAAGTAGTTTGTCGGATCGTCTAAGTATTTCCAGTCGAAGATGAAATCGAATTTATAGCTTGCAAGTGTATCTTTGGACTCGCTTTGCTGCGAGCCTGAACCTGTCCATCTGTACAACATGCCTAAAGGTTCGGATGATAACACCTCCAACTCTGATGTCATGGCTCCGTTTTTTACCGTCCATGTCTTCTCTGAGGTGCATTGGAAAGTGTATCCGTCAACTTCATATTCTGCTCCAGGCTCATTGAAGCCGAGATTGTTAGTGATAACTGCCATCTCTAATCCATTGGACCTTATCTCTATTATGCCCCCTTTTTTAGCAGCGTGGACATAACGTGAAAACCATTGCAGCTCTCTGTCTTCTTCTGTGTATGACAGAAACCTGTCTGCACATTGCAGAATTCCGAAGATGCTGTCAGCCTCGCCTAGATTGTAGTCCATTGTACTCTGTGCGTATTCCCTCAGGTAATAGGAGCTGAAATAAACGTCGATACGACTTCCGAGGTTGCACGACATGCAGCAAAATGCCATTAATATGTATAGAGTAATTCTTTTCATGATTTCAGTTTAGAATCTATATCCTACTCCTATATTACCACCGATATACAGAGTCCCCACTCCAAGCTCTGCAAAGCCGAAAACCCGTTTGCCGAAACTTACGCCGAAGGGCACGGCCTGAAATTGAAGTTTGGCAATTTCGCTGTCGGCGTAGATGCCGGTGCCGATGGCTGAATAAAGTCTGACAGCAGGTCTGCTGAAATAATTGAAACGCACCATGGCAAGGCTGGAAAAGCTGGCGTCGGATCTATTTCCTTTCCGTGCATGAGTGCGTATGTCGTAAACGCTTGTCCAGAATGGAGTTACGTATAAGCCTGCACATACTGCCAGCCATCTTTTTATGTTCCATGTGAATTCCGCTCCGATGTTGCCAAAAGTGTAGTAATTGCCATCTCGATCCTTGTACAGTTCATCAATGGCAAAGTCGTTCTGAACGTCCATGATGTAGTGATAGTGACCTGAAGATGGAAATCCCATAGGATTATTGCGGACAGATATGATGGGGTATCCCGAAACACCTAACCTTATTTCAAATCTTTCATGGGATGCTGCATCCTGGGCGCCAGCATTCAATGAGATGCCTGCTGCCAACATGGTTACCATTACCAGATATTTGATAAATGACGTTGTTTTCATGCTGATTATCAACTTATTTCAACTCTTTTTCAGTGATGCAAATATAGTAATGATTTCTATAAACTCGGATTAGGAGATAAAATTGCGCGAAATCTTGCGAAAAATCAAAAGGATATGGTTCGTGGTTGAGGTAAATTTATTACATTTGGTTGTTTTGGGCCTTGATATGGATGTGGATGCCGTGCTGTGACTCATTCCGGCACGTGCTTATGTCTACTTTACGGCTGTCCGGCAACATTCAGATGTGTAAAAGTTTTATAGATATTCATACAATGAGAACAATCAAAATTCTTTTTCTCGCGCTTTGTTCTGTGGCCGCGGTTTCCTGCAGCCAGGCTCCGAAGTATGCCAATCGTGCCGAGGCCATCGCGGCCCAGATTCACGACCCGAACTCAAAATACGTTGTCGTGGCATGTCACCGCGGCGATTGGCGCAATTTTCCTGAGAACAGCGCCATGGCTATCGAATCCATCATCAGGATGGGAGCCGATATCATGGAACTTGACCTCAAGATGACCAAAGACTCAGTGCTTGTGCTTTCCCATGACAAGACCATTGACCGCTGCACGACAGGCAAGGGCAGGGTGAGCGACTATACTTACGATGAGCTCATGCAGTTCAATCTCAAGCGTGCTCACGGCGTGAAATCCGACACGACCCATATTCTCACTCTGGAGCAGGCGCTCTCGATATGCAAAGACCGCATATGTGTGAATGTGGACCAGGGATACGAGTTTTACGACCAGGTTCTCGAGATTGCAGAGCGTCTTGGCGTCACCGACCAGATCCTCATCAAGGGCAAGCGCCCGATAGAGGTCGTGGCCGAACATGAGGCGAAGTATCCTCACAACATGATGTACATGCCTATTGTGGATATACAGAAAGAGAAAGGTATCGCCCTTTATGATTCATATATGGAACAGAATGTCGTACCTCTTGCCTATGAGGTGTGCTGGCAGAGCGAGGACGGCAGTTTCGAGCGTGTATGCAAGGAGATCCTCGCTCAAGGTTCCAAGGTATGGGTCAATACCATATGGGCTTCGCTGTGCGGCGGTAACGGCAATGATGACGATGCCGCATATCTGGCTGAGGATCCTGACCAGGTTTACAGGCGTTATCTGGATAACGGCGTGTCAATGATACAGACGGACCGTCCGGAGTTGTTGATAGGGTATCTGGAGAAGATGGGCCGTCATACTTTGAAATAACAGACGGTCTTTTCCAAAAATTTATTATATTTGGTCGTTTGTAAAATAAATAGACGATGGACTACTCTAAGATAAAGAAGGCTCATCCCTGGCATGGTATCGACCCCGGGGATCCGGCAACAGATAAATTCAAGGTATTTATCGAGATCGTACCTACCGACCAGGTGAAGTATGAGCTTGACAAGGAGAGCGGTTATCTCTCGCTCGACCGTCCTCAGAAATTCTCCAACATTGTTCCCGCCCTCTACGGCTTCGTGCCCAAGTCATATTGCGGCGACAAGATGGCTCATCTTTCCAACCTTGCCATCGCGCGCACGGATGTAAAAGGTGACGGTGACCCTCTCGATATCTGCGTGCTTACGGAGAAGGAAGTGACACATGGCGATATCCTTGTGCACTGCCGTCCTATCGGAGGTATACGCCTTCTCGACCATGATCAGGCCGATGACAAGATCATAGCCGTACTCAAGTCCGATGCCGTGTATTCGCAGTATAACGACCTGGAGGAGATTCCCCAGGATATTACGCGCCGTCTTGTGCATTACTTCACAACATATAAGGACATTCCGGGTGATGCCAAGCAACGTATCAAATTCATGGGACTCTATAACTCCGAGGAGGCACGCCGTGTAATCGCAGCCTCGATGGAGGATTATCAGGACTATATCAAACAATAAGACCAACCCACAAAAAAACAGTTATGAAAAAACTATTCGTTATGGCCGCACTCATCATTATGGGTTGTGCGACCGCAATGGCCCAGATTTCAGAAGGCCAGCCAACAACAAAGAAGGTGTTCACAGGCAACAGACCGCAGAAAGGAACCTT
>JAZRXU010000044.1:0-11326 GCA_045600345.1 Candidatus Cryptobacteroides sp.
ATGTTCTCACAGCTTCAGATTGCCATCCATAAATTCGCAAAAAGGCAGATGACATGGCTGCGTGGTATGGAGAAGGATGGAGTTCGCATTCACTGGGTGGACGCTCTCTGTCTGGACTAAAAGATTATCTGTCGCGCAGCCATACCTCAGGGTCAAGATACTTCTTCTTGTATATCAGGAAATATAGCTGGGTCTTGCCCATGATTGTGGACACCTCTCCGAGAATCTGCCCGGTAGTCACCTTGTCACCCTGGCGGACAGATGCATTCTTCACCTTGCAATAGGAAGAATAATACGTGCCATGCTGTATGAGAATACACTGGCCGTATCCCGGAGCTATCATGACATTGGACACGACCCCGTCGAAAACACATCTAACCGGGCTGTCACTCTCGCAAGCGATATTGATACCATTATTAAATAAGGAAAGGCGCAGCTCTTTGTTTTGGTATGCACCATAGTGTTCTGTCACAGGACCATCCACAGGCCAAGGCAGCTTACCCTTATTATTTTCAAAGTTTTTATCCAGCGTATAATCTATCGGTTTAGACTTTTTCTGTGTTGAACTGCCGGACGTTGCCTGGGAAAGCATTGCAGATATCTGCTTGTCGATAGCACGCATCTCTGCCTGCTTTGTGCGAAGAGAAGCCTGATATGCCTTCTTATCTTTCTTGAGTTTAGCGACAAGCTTCTGCTGGCGGGCTTCGTCCGCCTTGAGACTTGCCAGTTCCTTCTCTCGGGCTGCCTTGACCTTCCGTTCCGCCTCCCGGACCTGAAGCAGCTCCCTTCTGCGGACATTCAGCTCTTCCTGAGCCACCTCTATCTTGCGGGCTTGCGCCTGAATCTGCGAAGACAGGCCTTTGAAATAGCCGAAACGTCTAAGCGCCTGCGTTATACTGTCCGAGGCCAGTATATACATATACCACAGCTTGATATCCCTATTCTTATAAGCGCCCATGACAAGACGCTGATAATGTGCTTCAAGGGTATCGAGCGCCTCCTGCTTTTTCCTGATTTCCGCCCTTATCACACCTATACGGGCATCAATACCTGCCAATTCCCGATCAGACTCCTTAATGAGTTTCTGGCGGGATTTCTGCTGAGCCTGAAGCATGGTGATAGATGAAAGAGCCTCGGAAGCCTGCGAAGCATTGCCCGATAGTTGCTCGCGGAGTATGGCAATATCGCGCTCTATCCGGGAACGCTTCTCCTTCTGCTGGGACAGGCTCTGACCGTAAAGAGCTGCAACACTGCACAACATGGCAGTGACCAGAAATATCAGTCTACTGCTTCTTCGCATCCTTCTTCAGTTTGGCCTGTTCACGATATCCCTTGGCGAGAGTGGTGTCTCCCATAGCGTCGAGCAGTTCGGCATAATGTTCCAGAATCGCTGCGCTGTCCTTGCCTCCGTATAGCATGGCCTTTTTAAAATACGCCTGCGACATATGATACTTTTTCTGCTTGTACAGAATCCATGCGTAGGTATCGAGGTAAGTGGCATTATCCGGGCCCAGTTCTATGGAACGGCGGCTCATCTTGGCGCATTTTGTGAGATTCTTGCCCTCACACGCCATAAAATACGCATAATTGTTAAGAAGAGCAGCATTGTCCGGAGACAGTTTCAGGGCCTGCTCATATTCTCTTATGCACTTTTCTTTCTGACCCAGGAACTGGTACGCGTCTCCCTTGTAGACATGAGCCGCCACTATGTCTTCCTCCGAGAGATCAGGGATAGTCAGCATCCTGTCCGCCTCGCGCACTACAGCCTTATAATCGCCGCGCTCTGAATGAAGCATAATGGCAACGCGGATCATATACGTGTCATCCTGATTTCTGTCACACAGGGCCATCAGACGGTCCTTCTGCTCTGCCGAGTACAATATGGACACAGCAAAATGAGTAACTGCAGTATCAGCAGGATGCTTCTCCAGCATGACATCTGCAAGTTCCACGTAATCATCGAGATGAACGTAATTAAAACGCGGGTCGCTGGAACGCATGACCTTGCGGGTGATATCCGCCTTGGATGCTCCTGAAAGGTCACTCTCCCGGAAATACGACTTGAGTGATGCGAAGAACTCTGAGAACCTGCCCTGCTGCCTCAGAATTTCCAGACGGCTAAGGCGCGTATACTCAGATTCTCCGGACATAAGCTCAAGGCGCGTAATAAGTGAATCCGCTTTCTTGAAATTACCCATCATCACATGCGAATCCATGAGCGAAGATATTACCTCCGGATCATTAGACTTTTTCGGCAATACAGGTTCCAGAAGGCGTAAAGCATCAGCTGGACGGCGAAGCTCATTATACAAAGAGCCCAGACGTACAGCATACCACACATTGGCACTGTCCAGAGCATAGGCCTTCTCATAATATCGGAGCGCATCCCGGCTCTGACCGGCCATCACCAGGATATTGCCAAGATAATACTGCACCGCATCATTGTCAGGATCGACCGATTCTGCGCCTTTGAGCGTATTCCAGGCGCTTTGATAGTCCTGCTTCTCATACTGCTCGACCGCAGATAGGAGAATCGTATCGGAGACCCGCCTGTTCTTTGTATCCTGGGCAGAAACTGCCAACGTAGCGAATAAGACGAATGATACAAATATGGAAGACACGCGTTTCATAACATGTACAAAATTAGCAAATTTTAAGATATAATGAGTATTTTTGCATATATCTGACATGCAACATTTAGGTATGGACAAGCATCTTAATATAGTCCGGAGATGTATCGACGGAGACCGCAGCGCACAGCGGGAGCTCTACGACGAGCTCGCTGGCAAGATGCTGTCGGTATGCCTGCGATATACAGGAGACAAGATGACGGCCCAAGACATGTTGCAGGACGGATTCGTTACTTTGTTTTCCAAACTGGACACATATAAGGGGGATGGTTCATTTGAAGGATGGGCACGCAAAATTTTTGCCACAACCTGTCTCATGTTCCTCCGCAAGAAAGATGCCCTGAAGATGAGTGACGATCTGGAAACGGCATTTTCCCTGCATGAGGAAGCACCGTCGGCAGTACAGGAACTTGGTTACAAGGACCTTATGAAGATAATATCTTCGCTGCCTACAGGCTATCGTACCATATTCAACATGTATGTGATAGAAGGGTTTTCGCATAAAGACATAAGCGAAATCATGGGAATATCCGAAGTCACATCCAGAAGCCAGCTGAACAGGGCACGTTCCATGCTTCAGCAAAAGATCAAGGAATATAATGGATAACGCAAGTTTTGACGAAATAGTAAGAAAGACCATGACCGAAGGGTCTGAGGCTGTGCCCGCCGGATTGTGGGCCGGCATCAGCCAGCGCGCAGCCGCAGAAGCTGCCGGAGCCTCGGGCGTGGCAAATACTACGCTTTGGGCCGGCATGGCAACATGGATTCGCAGCCATGCTGCGGCAATAGCTTCGTTTGCCACTGCCGCCTGTGCACTCGTGGCAGCTGTAATCATCTGGCCGCTGAGTCACAAGACTGCAGATACTGAAGATATTATGGCCGAAGCCGTGACGGTCATAGAGCAGCCTCAAGATCTGCTCAACGCGACAGCGCAGGCACAAGTCCCTGTCAGAAGGCGCGTAAAAGCCGCAGAAACAGCCAATATGCATGCTGTTGAAGCCCAGCAAGCCGAGGCGCAGCCTGTAAAAGAGCAGGCAGCTGCGCCACAGAATGCCACTCCTGTCAAACGGGAAACAGTCACCCACGTCAAGAAAGAGAAAGCCACCTATCAGCCAATGCCAGAAGAAGTGATCCGCAAGAAGAACAGAATAGATATGGGCGCTTCTGTAAACTCTGGCGGCAGCGTGGGCAACTCCAACGCCAATGGTCATGCAGCCCAATTGCGCACATCTCATGACTGTGGCAGCGAAGGCAGAATTCTGGAAAAAGATGCGCTGTCATACATGATTCCCATAAAGGCAGGTATCGAAGTACGCTGGAATATAGGAGGAAAGTTCGCTGTCGGCACAGGGGTGAATTACACATTCCTGACCCGTCGTTTGAGCGGTACATACGACAATGGTGCCATTGAAGCATACGATTGCGAAAGCATCACAAACAATCAGCACTACATTGGTATTCCTGTCAACCTGTATTTCACCTTCCTCAACAAGAACAGGTTCAGCATGTACGCTACAGCTGGCGCTGCGGCCGAAAGATGTGTGGGGAACACATACGCATTCCAGATCGATACGGGAGTAGGCAATTACAACAAGACTATACGAGAGAAGACAAGAGGGATGCAATATAGCGTAAATGCCGGAATTGGCGGGCAATACAGTTTCACAGACCACATAGCCCTCTATGTAGACCCTTCGATTTGCTACTTCTTCCCTGGAAATCAGCCTAAGAGCATACGTACGACACAGCCGCTTCAGATCGGATGCGACCTAGGCCTTCGCTTTAACTTCTAATCTTCCCAAGATACTGTCCTGGACTGATCGGGATTTACCGTGATATACACTGCCAAAGTCTCTTCCGGCAGAAGATCCTCTATATTCTCAGGCCACTCCATAACGCAAAGGTGGCCACTGTAAAAATAGTCTTCTACTCCTATATCCATCGCTTCCGCATTGTTTCTTATGCGATAGAAGTCGAAGTGGTACATCGGCTCGCCATCAGGCAGGAGATACTCGTTCACGATAGCGAATGTAGGGGAATTTACATTATCCTCAACGCCCATTGCCTTGCATAATGCAACGGTAAAAGTTGTTTTGCCGGCACCCATGTGTCCATAGAGTGCAAACAGTCTATGGTTGCCGGTTTTTTCTATGAATTCACGGGCTGCGGCACCGATGTCCGCAAGTGAGTTGATGACAATCTCATTTTTCATGGTCACAAAAATAGGGCTTTTAATCACAAAAAATTAAAAAATCACAATTAATTTTCAAAAATCACAAAACCTTTTTAAATATCTTGACAGAACGGACATGCACCTGTAGCTTCGCCAGCAAAAAAAGTTTATGAACCGTAAAGCATTAATGATTTTGGCAGGAGCTCTATCGATGATATCCTGCGAGATTGTAGACTACAATCCACACAATTCAGAGGACATCGTCATCCCCGAACAGCGCGGCGACCTGTACTACAGCACCGTAGAGTATGATCCCGGCTACGACTGGCGAAAAGACACTCTGGGAGGTATGGTGGACTGCAAGATTGTATTATATAAAGAGCACGAACAGATAGCTCGCATTTACGTGCCTGCCGAAGAACATCAGAGTACGGATTGCGAAATGCATAATATTTTTGAAGGGGCGCTCTACTCCATACACTACGCAGGAGATAAAACGGTAATCAAACGGGATGGCACCAGTAATATTGAGTTCGACTATGATGGTCCCGTGGAGAGATTCATTGCACACAAGGGTACTGTGCACAGCATTTCCATTACCCCCGGAGGAAAAGGATGGCGCTACAGGCAAGGGGCGAAAGTAGTGATGGAGTCATCAAATGGCCATTTAATGGGAGACCTGTACATTGATAACAACCAGGTTTGCTTCGCATACGCAGAGAAACTCGTGTCCAGCGGATCAGTAAGCGCATACCGCTACCACTTCGTTGCAGATGGCGTGAGTGAACAGCTGTCATTGCTGCCTACAGTCACCGATGTTCTTGCTGTAATGCGTGTCAATGGTACAATGAACATTCTCGAGAAAGAAGCAAATATCAACTGGCCTGTATGGCTACAGGACGGTGCGTCAATGATCATAAGCGTAGAGAAAAGCTCTGGAATGAGGGATTACTGGTTTTGCGTAATGGGCGAGGAAGTTTATGTCCATGCCCAGGCTAAAATAGAGACGCAGAAACAGACCGCATGGAATGACTGCTTCTGGACCTGGGGGTCACTGGATTACAAGACTCTTGCCAGAAAGCAGATAACGGCTGTATGCCAGGATCATCACGAGATGTGCTTCATCGCCACAGACAACGCCATGGCGGGAGAACTGGAAGTCGTACATGCAGGCAAGACATTCACACTGGATAACGCCCTTATAATGCCTTCACCCTACTCACTGTGCTGCAGCAAGAGCAGCTTCACGGTCGGGCTTAACGACTCCTCAAAAAAGAACCGCCCCGTCATTTTGGACGGAGCGGATACTGTCGAAATGGATTTCAATGGCTATTTCACACATTTCCACCTTCCATAATGTTGCGGGCCAGAGTGTTTGAACAGATAAACTCTTTGAGAGCCTTGTTATCGGTTTTCAAGATCGAGTGCTTGTCACCATGCCATGCAGCCTCACCCTCACTGATGAAATAGATGTTGTCACCATGCTCCAGCATACTGTTCATATCATGTGTATTGATTACTGTTGTCATGTTGAACTCTTCTGTAATCTCTTTGATCAGCTTGTCTATGAGAATCGATGTGTAAGGATCAAGACCTGAGTTCGGCTCATCGCAGAAGAGATACTTCGGGCTGAGTGCAATCGCGCGTGCAATACCCACACGTTTCTGCATACCGCCTGACAACTCTGCCGGAACCTTGTCGTCGGAACCTATGATATTCACCCTGTCAAGGCAGAAATGAGCTCTCTTGAGACGATCTTCATACGGCATATCCGAGAAAAAGTTGAGCGGGAACATCACATTTTCCAGGACAGTCGCAAAGTCATACAGGGCACTTCCCTGAAACAGAATTCCGATATTCTGATGCAGAAGCTTCCTATCCTTTGCAGACATGTTGATCAATGAATTCCCGTCGTAGATGATGTCTCCCTTATCCGGATGCATCAGTCCGATGAGATTCTTCAGGAGAACGGTCTTGCCACTGCCGCTCTTGCCTATTATCATATTGCACTTGCCGTTTAAGAATTCAGCATTGATATCCTTGAGAACATCCTTGTCATCAAAGGACTTGTAAAGATTATGAACCTCTATCATGGCTTGAGAAATATGAGTTTAATACAGCATGAGCTGGGTAACAACCAGGTCGAAAAGCAGAATAAGTATACTGCTGGTTACAATGGCATGAGTGCTCTTGCGTCCGACACCGAGCGAACCTCCATTGGCGTTATAGCCACAGAATGACGCAACAGAGCTTATGATGAAACTGAACAACGCAAGCTTGAACGTACTATAGAACACGTAATAACCATTATAGCAGTAGAGTATACCCTCAACGTAAGACGCAGTTCGGATGATACCGGTAGAAACCACAACAAGATACGCTCCCACCAGACCCATGAGGAAGCTGAAAAACATAAGAACAGGGCTAAGGATGGTCGCTGCCAGAATCTTCGGGCGAACCAGGAATCCTGCAGAATTGACGCCCATCATATCCATGGCATCTATCTGCTCCGTAATACGCATACTGCCAAGCTCAGACGCTATGTTAGAGCCCATCTTTCCAGCCAGGATGAGGGCAATCATAGTGGAGCAGAACTCCAGCAGGAGACTCTCTCGTACCATGTATCCCACATACATCTTATCGATAAAGGGATTCTCAAGATTAGAGGCCATCTGGATGACTGTTACACCACCCAGAAAGAGAGAGATCACCCCGACTATAAGTACAGATGACACTACAAGTTTGTCAGCCTCATTTATGAACTGCTTGAAATACAGCCCCCGTTTCTCCGGTTTTCTGAATACCTGCTTCAGAAAAAGAAAATATTCACCTAATACTGTAAGCGCTTTCTTAATCATGGCGCAAAGATACTAAATTTTTAATTATGCTTATCCGAATTACAAGTGCCAAATGCGAAGGCATCTCTTCTTTACCAATTATCGTTGAAACCAACATATCTTCCGGCATAGGCCTGCACCTGGTCGGTCTGGCAGATGCCGCCGTGAAGGAATCCCTTCTGAGAACGACTACTGCACTGCAATCTTTGGGCCTCAAATCGCCTGCCCGCAAGATTGTTATAAACCTGGCACCCGCCGATCTGCACAAAAAAGGTAGCGGATACGATCTACCTATAGCACTAGGAATATTGGCGGCATCGGAACAACTTTCGATGCCGGGGATAGGTAAATACGTCATCATAGGGGAGCTGGGACTGGATGGCACGGTCAGACATATCCCAGGAGCACTTCCGATCGTGGAGATGGCTTCCTCTCTTGGTTACGAGGGATGCATATTACCTCTGGAATCTGCAATGGAAACAGCAGAACTATGCCGGCTTAGCACCACTACCCCAAAGGTCTTCGGTGTCAGAGACCTTACGGATGTCCTGGAAATAGTTTGTGAGCGGGAAGGTTATGAATCACTCCTCATAGACAATATGAAAGACATCTGGCTGAATGAACATCCTGAAGGTGCGGCCAACGACAGTGCATTCAAAAAAGATTCCTGCATGGATTTCTGCGAGATAGCAGGACAGGACAGTGCCAAACGTGGTTTGGAAATAGCAGCCTCAGGCGGACACTCGGCAATCCTCATAGGCAGCCCCGGCTCCGGGAAGAGCTCGCTCGCCAAAGCCATGTGCCGCATACTTCCTCCCATGACCCTGGACGAGGCGGTGCAGACAAGCAAAATATATTCGGTAGCCGGGATAGGCAGGCTCACCGAAGGACTTATACGCCAACGTCCCTTTCGTGCTCCCCACAACAGCGCTTCCAGCGCAGCTCTCATCGGTGGAGGCTCCGACCCCATCACTCCCGGGGAAGTATCTCTCGCCAATAACGGAGTTTTGTTTCTTGATGAATTTCTGGAAATTCCGCGCAAGAATATTGAAGTTTTGCGAGCACCTATGGAAGACAAGAAAATAGTGATCTCGCGCCTTAAGACCAAGGTGGAGTATCCGGCAAACTTCACTTTGATAGCGGCGGCGAACCCCTGTCCGTGCGGATATTATGGGGAAAACGACAGATGCACCTGCAGCGTTGGAGCACGTAATTCCTATCTCGCCAAGCTTAGCGGACCTATAATGGACCGTATAGATATACAGATATGGTGCAAGAGTGTGTCGGCAAAAGATCTGCTGCATAAACGCGAGACCGAGACCAGTGCAGTTGTAGCGGAACGAGTAAGCCGGGTCCGGGAAATCCAAAGACAGCGATTTGCGGGAGATGGAATATTCTGCAATGCTCAGATGGATCGCAAGCTGATGGAAAAGTACTGCCCGCTTTCATCCGATTGCCGCGACTTTCTGGAGAAAGCCATGGACCGCATGGGACTCTCCGCCAGAGCAGCGACACGCATCATCAAGCTGGCCCGTACGATTGCCGATATGGACTGCGCAGCGAAACATGCCGGTGCGGCACCTGTCATGACAGACCAGGCTATGCCGATTACCGTAGACCACCTGGCAGAAGCCCTCTCCTATCGATTTCTTGATAAAAAGCAATGAAAAAGACAATAACGATCTCTAAGTTCTTCCGACAGATCCTCTATGACTGGTGAAATGAACGAGATCATCTGCAGACGGCGCGCTTCACTCTCGGAGATTCCGCGGCTGCGCATGTAGAACTGCTCGTCAAGGTCAAGACTGCCTACAGTGGCGCCATGGGAACATTTCACGTCATCGGCATAGATTTCGAGCTGCGGGGAAGTCTGGACTATGGCAGTGTCGCTTAGCTGAAGATTCTGGTTGGTCTGATACGCCTCTGTTTTCTGTGCATCATGTGCCACCACAATGCGGCCGTCGAAGGTGGCGCGTGCGTTTCCATCCACGATACCGCGGAAAAGCTGGTTGGATATGCTGCCGCCTGCATTATGGCGAAGACCTATATGCACGTTGAGGCGGTCCTCGCCACTACAAAGATAAAGACCCTTCAGCTGCACATCCGCACCTTCCCCATTGATGGAAAAATCCAGCGAGGCATCTCCACCACCCTCTGCAACAAGTACGAGGCTAAGCTTCTCGCCAGCCGCGACATCGAAAGAAAGAGATATCGTCTCCCCCTCACTCAGTATCTGTCCACCTTTATATAGTATCATCTCCCAAACTAAAAAGAATCATAGCCCTGAGCCTCGATCTGGCCTACAAGTTCACGGCCACCTGTGCACACTATTTTACCATCTTTGAGAATATGAACCACATCCGGCACTATCATTTCCAAAAGACGCTGATAGTGGGTGATCACAATTGCCGACTTCTCAGGAGTCTTGAGTGTATTAACGCCCTCGGCTACAATGCGGAGTGCATCCACGTCAAGTCCACTGTCGGTCTCATCCAGGATGCTGAGCTGCGGATCGAGCATAGCCATCTGGAATATCTCGTTTTTCTTCTTCTCACCACCGCTGAAGCCCACATTGACGTCGCGCTTTGCAAACTCCGGCTTCATATGCACGAGGGCCATCTTGTCGCGCATGAGCTTCAGGAATTCACCACCGCTCACAGGGCTCTTCCCCTCATGTTCGCGACGGCAGTTGAGCGCTGTCTTCATGAAATTCTGAATCGACACGCCAGGTATCTCAACAGGATATTGGAATGACATGAAAATACCCGCCCAGCTGCGCTCTTCGGGGCTCATCGCAAGAAGGTCCCGGCCCATATAAGTGATGGAACCGGCCGTAACCTCATACTGAGGCTTACCCGTGAGTACACTGCTGAGCGTACTTTTGCCTGCACCGTTAGGGCCCATGACAGCATGCACCTCGCCCTGACGTATAGTAAGGTCTATACCTTTCAGAATCTCTTTACCGGTACCCGCAATTACTGCGTGAAGGCCTTTTATTTCCAGTATAATATCGTTCATACTACGCTTTTTTTCTATAAAGTTTCATCCAGCCCACAAGTGCCGCAATACCATTGACGAGATAGAGCGAGCATACAATAGGCATGAACACGTGTCCTACACTTATATGAAGGGCCAGCTGAGTTATATTCACAAGAAGCCATGCAATCCAGCAATCCCATTTCTTCTGCGCGCTCAGAAACTGAGCCACAAGGATAAGAACCGTTACGCACGAATCCAGATAAGGATGAGGGTCCTCAGGGAATAATGTGTCGAGCGACCAACCCCAAACACCAGCTATAACCAGTACTGCCACAACAGCATAAAGCCTCTGAATCCATGACAACATGGTCACTTTCAGCGCTGACGCATCAGCGCTGCTCTGCTCGTCATTTTGCGGATGTGTCCATCGGTAATGTCCGAGCATATTGATGGCCAGCGAGATAGGCTGAAGCAGCAGACTGGCATACAGATGCTTGTTCCAGAACATGAGAAACAGAGCCACCGTATAGATGTATCCTACCCAGAAGTTGTATTTGCTGTTACGGCCGGCAAGGAACACACAAACGAGTCCCAGTGCCGATGTGACAAGATCTATCAAGTTTATCCAATCCATCATCCTACAGAACCCTCCAGACTTACCTGCAACAACTTCTTAGCCTCAACGGCAAATTCCATTGGTAATTTGG
>JAZRXU010000045.1:0-9828 GCA_045600345.1 Candidatus Cryptobacteroides sp.
TGATCAGAGCTCTTGCAGATAAGGGAGGGGTCATACAGATTAACTTTTATCCTGTTTTCCTGGATTATTCATTCGCCTCCGTTCTTTCTTCTCCTGAGGTCAGCTGGTATGATGATGCAGAGGCGGCATTTGTGAAGGATCCATCAGATAAGGATGCTGTACGTGAGTGGAACAGAGGCCAGGATATGCTATTGTCTCTGGATAGACCGTCTTATAAGCTCGTGGCAGATCATATCGATCATGTTGTAGAACTTGTCGGGGTAGATCATGTAGGTATAGGTACCGATTTTGACGGAATATGTGTTCCGCCTGCAGGGCTTGAGGATATTTCCAAAATAGGAATAGTATTCGATGAACTGCGTTCTCAAGGATACAGTGAAGGGGATTTGGAGAAGATTGCAGGAGGTAACTTCCTGCGTGTTATGCGAGCCTGTGGAGTGTCCTGAGAAGATAACGTCCCAACTGGATAATTCCGAAACGTCGTGTATTTGTATCGGTGCAGAAGAGTTCTGCACCGTTATTTTTTGCCTCAATCATACGTTCGGGACTATTCACATTGCCAGCGATGAGGGTGAGATAGCCTTTGCAGCGGCTATGGGCGTGTTTTAGAAGACGTAAGTTCGAGATCAGGCAGCCATCTATGTTGCTGATAAGGGAGTAGTCAAGTATTTCGTCCAGATCTGTTCTGAGAATATCAGATGGGATGTCCAGAATAATTGGACGGTAGTCGTCATTGTACATCCTGAGATTTAACAGAGAGTCCACATCGTCAGATAAAGAGTCGATGCTTGAGATCAGAAATGCATCAACAAAGTCATACAGTATCGCGAAAGCGGCTTCCATACTTTTCTGGGAGCCGTTATACTGATATGTCTGCTTGACATCCAGATGTGCAATAATGTTGTATTCGCGGGGAAGACGTCGCAGAGTTGCTACTGTCGCGCCAAGGTCTGAACAATTGACAATGACAAAGCTGTATGCGCTGTCAAGCAAGACTTCCGCCTGTTTGATACCGGTATCCTTGTCTGATATGTAACATCCGACAGGGGATATGAAACTCATGCCGAGAAACTCACATTTTTGCTCGGCATATCTTGGACGAAATATTTTTCTTAAAAACACGAAGCAAATTTAGCAAAATTCCTGGAATGTATTGTCACTGTAGAAAACAACAATTTTTTTAACTCGAGCTCCAGAAATCTTATTTCTAGTGTCAACTTGCTGTGGCTTAGATACTTGTGGTGGTATAACGCTATTGATATCTTCGTGAGAATTGAATATTGACCCTTCCGCCTCGTACATATCAGCAGATTTGTCGCTCTTGTACATTTTACCCTTGCCTTTCAAGAGCCATTCTATATTAAGGTCAGGGTAGGCATCCATAGTATTGACAATGAAATCATAGCTTGGATTGTTTCTTCCTGCGACTATATGGGAGATAGCAGCTCTGGCCACATTGATGCTGTCTGCAAACTGGGCCTTGGTTATATTCTCTGCAGATAAAAATTGTTCTAATCGTTGTTTCATTTTGTAAACGAACAGTGTAAATTTCTATTTACAAATGTAAGTATAATTTTATTAACTTTTGTTAATATCATGTTATTAAGTTTTGTAAACAAATAGAGGAGGGGAGTGGTGGGATCATGAGCCCTACAATATCATACTTTAGGTTATTAGGCTAAAATACTGGGTTTTAGCGGTTTAATACATTTCATAAAGGTTTATTCCATAAGATTTTAGTCAGATTCCAGACAATATTTACAATTATTATAAAACTATACTTTAATAAAATTATGTAAATAACAGAGTATTAGCACATTAGAATATTTAAATACCTAATCGAAATGTTCCACGCATTATAATCTGTCGTATAAAATGACCAATTGTACCATTTTCAGCTTAGCTGTTGATAACTTATTTTTGTTTACAAATCATAAATTTGTCAAGTGTAAAAACATTACAAAAGTAAACTTGACTCAATTGATTCTTGTAACATATTTTTGTGTTATCTTTGTGTCATGATTCCTAGGATAAAAATATCAGATTATACATACGATCTTCCTGATGAGAGGATTGCGAAATTTCCGCTGTCCCAGCGAGATGCATCCAAACTACTTATATATAATAAAGGTATACAAGATAGAAAGTTCTACGAACTGCCGGATTTTCTCCCTATGGATGCGATGATGGTTTTCAATGAAACCAAAGTTGTTCCTGCAAGACTGCATTTTCAGCGTGCCAGTGGTGCTCATATTGAGATATTCTGTCTTCAACCGCATTCGCCTGCAGATTATGTGAGTATATTTGCATCAAAATACTCCTGTCAATGGCGTTGTATCGTCGGTAATGTGAAAAAATGGAAAGGTGATGACCTTTTCATTATGAATCCACAGAACGACGCATCAGTGTCTGATGTAGATCTCAGGGCACGTATGATAAGCCGGGAAGGTGAAACTTCTATTGTCGAGTTTATATGGAGCGGCGATAAGGAATTCTCGGAGATTCTGGAGTTGTGTGGTACAATTCCTATCCCGCCATATCTCAACAGAGATACGCAAAGCATTGACCTGGAGCGTTATCAGACAACATACGCTATACAGAGAGGCTCTGTTGCCGCCCCTACTGCAGGCCTTCATTTCACCACGGAAGTGATGGACAGGATTGCCAATAAAGGAATTGAGATCGAGAAAGTATGCCTGCATGTAGGTGCAGGAACGTTTCTTCCAGTCAAGTGTGAGGAAATTGAAGGTCACACGATGCATCGTGAACCTTTTGTCGTGACCATTGATTTCCTGCAGAAACTTCTTGCCCAGAAAAATACAGGCAAACCTGTTGTGGCTGTCGGTACAACATCTGTCCGTACTTTGGAGTCATTGTATTGGGCAGGCGTGAGATGTGCCAAAGGAAAGAATCTGGGTGATATCGAGCAATGGGAACCATATGAGCAGCAGTGCGATGTATCTGCCTCAGATGCAATTGCGGCCCTTATTTCGTATATGCAGGGTCATAATATGACAGAACTGTCACTTGGTACTCGAATTATAATCGTTCCGGGATATAAGCTGCGAATTGTAAATATTCTTGTGACTAATTTTCATCAGCCGCAGAGCACTCTTCTGCTGCTTATCAGTGTGTTTGTTGGAAAAGATTGGCGCGTGATCTATGACCACGCGCTCAACAATGATTATCGGTTCCTGAGCTACGGAGATAGTTCTCTGCTTTTCAGCCAGGATCAGCTTCAAGGTTGAATTACTCGTTCTCGAGAAATTCTCCAGCATCCATTCTTTTCTTGGATGTGACGGGATTTGCGTAGATATGCAGGAAGATGTCCTGTATTTCTGCGCGATCGATATCGGATTCTACACAGCTCAGCTGCATGTTCATATACTCGATGAAGTTTTCCTTCTGCTCATCTGTGTACATATGCGCGAATTCTTCGCCTTCATGGAGCATATCATATGCGATATAGTTATTATCCCACAGATGATAGCCTGCAATCACGCGTTTGTTGATAGCGTGACGGAGCTCTCTATATCTGTCGTTCTTATCCTCGGTCGCAGCAGCCTCTATCTCTTTTCTGCTTACAGGAGTGCCTATGTGAAGATGAATGTTGCCTTTCTGCTGGGTGACACCGGTAATGATGCTCATGGTGTCCTCGTTAGGCTGTTTTACATATTTCTGACGTCGTGATATGTATATCTCGCGAGCTTTCTGAATATCGCAAGGCTCATACTGATATGATATGCTCAGAGGTACAATGTTCAGCTCTTCGAAGTTCTCGGCAAAGTCTCCCTTACCGGACATGTCAAGCATCTTGAGAAGTCCCTGCTCTGTGAGGTCTGTTCCATTCTTGGTACGTCCCTGGCGCTGCGCGATCCATATGCTGCCATGGTCTTCTGTAATTGTCATGCGGATGTATTCGGACAGCAGCATGGAGCTGTTGTACAGCTCGCGTGCGGATATGCCGCGAACGACTTTGATCATGCGGTTGGAGCGGACAAGACTTTCTATCATCTTGTTCGTGATGATATTGCTTCCTACACATATATGGCTGGTAGGCTGATTGCATTTGAAGAGTACGAGCTGTGTGATGGCAGGATCCAGAATAATGTCCCTGTGGTTACTCATCATTATGTAACGACGGTCTGTAGGCAGGTTCTCCTGTCCATCATATGTAAACTGGTTTGCAGATTTGGCAAGGATGCGCTCTACCATTGTAGAAACAACCTTCTTCTGAAGTTCATCTACGCTTTTGATCCTTTTAAGATGATACGAGAGATACCCGGCTGCCTTCTCAGGATAAAAGTACTGAGAGATCTTTGTAATGAAAGGATTGGATGCGAGCTGCGAAAGGGCGGCTGCTGCCTCTTCGTCTGTGTAAGGACAGATGTCCGAGAATTTATCCAGATTTTCCATAATATCAAGGTCTATTGTTTTGTGTTTATTTCATGTGAACATCCACCTGCGGGAATGCGAAATTGATGCCTTTCTCAGGTAGTGTGGTATATATTGCGTTATTAAGGTCGTGATATACGGGCCAGTAGTTTTCAGTCTTAACCCAGCATCTGACGTTGAATATGACAACAGAGTCAGACAGTTCCTTTACGGATACAAAAGGATCTTCTGCTCCTTCGGTAGAGCTGGTCAGCACCCGACTGTCATTTTTCATTATCTGGGTGCATATGTCACGCATATGCTCGACAGATGTACCATATGCAACACCTATCTCCAGGTTGATGCGACGTACAGTATAATGGCTGAAGTTTGTAATCGGGCCATTGGACAGCACTCCATTGGGTATTGTTATCACTTTATTGTCCGGAGTGATAATCTTGGTGTTGAAAATGGATATGCTGTTTACGGATCCTTCGTATCCCTGGGCTGAAATATAGTCTCCGGCTCTGAAAGGCTTGAACATGAGTATCAGTATCCCTCCGGCGAAGTTGCCCATTGCACCGCTCAGCGCCATTCCCAATGCCATACCCAGCGCTGCGAGAAGAGCGGCTACAGAAGTGGTATTTATACCGAGGGCACTGACCGACAGGACTATGACAAGTACAGTGCTCAATACGGATATCAGACTGAGAGTGAATGACTGTACGGATTTGTCGGTCTTGCGTCTTGTCATAGATCTGGTGACAGCCTTCTTTATAAGCTTGGCTATCCACATTCCTATGAAATAGATGGCAAAGGCAGCCAATATCTTGAGTCCGAAGTCTATGCCGTGATGAATCATATTCTGCAAGACCTCTTCTGGCGCGGTATTCTTCAGGTATTCTATATGTCCGCTGATATGATCGCGAACGGTTAGAGAATCAGCGTGCTGTGCAATTGCAGTGGATAGACCTAGATCTGATTGAAGCGGAAACATCGTTAGAACAATTCTTTTACTGTATTTATAATATCTTCAGCGCTATTTTCCGGATCAATGACCAGATCGGCCTCTGCATAATGAATTCTGCTGCCCAGCTCTTCCTTGGCTTTCTTCTCTCCGCCACCGGTAATGTTGAGCATAATGATATCAGATGGAGAAACGTCCTTTGCTTCTACAGCCTGTGCAAGCGATGCCACTGCCGTTGCAGCAGCTGAATAGATATCGAACCCTTCTTTCTCTTCGAATATCTGAGCCCATTTTGCGATCTCTTCGTTTGATACCTTATACATCTGTCCGCTGGTGTCTTCCAGTGCATCGAACAGACCGCCTGAGAGTGAATATGGAGGTTTGCGGTTGCTGAGCACCTTGGCTTTGATCTCTGCAGAAGCCATGCGGGCTTTTTCGGCGCTGAAGTCTACGAGCGCGCGCTGGTGCTGTGCCCACGAATCGTACATAATGGTGAACGGATCGTTCTGCGAGAGCATAAGTCTCGTCTTCTTGTAGCCGTAACGTCCGTCTTCGATGATTCGAAGATTGTTTTCCCATGCGGCAATGGCTCCGGTTCCGCTACCTACAGCCTGGAAATATGCATCAGGCATCGTGCCTATGGCTTCTATAGCCGAGAGGTATGTGGTGCCCATGCCATCGCGTCGTGCGACATTCTTCGCTCCTCCTTCTGCAAAGAACATAGGGTCCGTGCATAGTTTGTCGCCAAGTGCGATTGCGTCAAAATAGTCGGATCCTGCAGGGGAACAGATCACCTTTACACATGGGTTCAGCTTATGGTCGAACCACATGGCATTCATATTGTCCTTGGGAATGGAAATGATCAGAGGGATATTGTTCTTGCTGCAGACATTGGCAAAAGCGCGGGCGGTATTACCTGCTGATGCCACCACCATCACGCGCCCTTCGTCAGAGGACAAACGTCCACATACACTGTAAGCCTCTGTCTCTTTAAATGAACATGTCGCGAATCTGGCGCCTATAGACGGATTCCAACCACTGAATGTGATGTAAAGATTATTCAATCCCAGCAGCTCTGCGAGGCCTTTTGACTTGAAGGTGACAGGTGCGCAGCTCGATTTGAGGGTGTGGTTCACAGGCATCCAGTGATGATAGCGGTATATGCCTTCTTCTGCCGGATCGGGAGTGAACTGTTTTACGGAATACTCGGCTCTGACAAGCGAAGGAGCAGAAGACGCAGGGTCGGCCAGAGTCCACCCGGCATCAGCGAACCTGTGCCCGTCGGCAATATTTATGAGAGTATATTCTGTCGGTTTCATCATATTCTATAATGCAGATAGTAAGATATAGAAATAAACGGCGAACATGACAACGAGTACTCCACCTTCGATGCGGTCAAGCTTCTGCTTCCCGAAGCTGAAGTATGAGATCATGAGTACAAGTACAGAAAGAAGAAGAAATCCCATGTCCGTACCGTTTATTCCCGTTAAAGTCAGCGGACGTATGAGAGCGGATCCGCCCAGGATCAGCAGTATGTTGTAAACGTTGCTTCCAATAATGTTGCCTAAGGCCATCTGGTCTTTCTTCTTGGCGGCAGCCACAATACACGTTGCCAGCTCGGGAAGGGACGTGCCCAGGGCCAGGACTGTTATGCCTATGAATTTGTCGCTCCATCCGAAATGATGCGCTATAATCTCGGCATTGTCCACGAACAGTTTTCCGCCGTAGATGAGCGCTGCCAGTCCGCCCGCTACCATCAGTGCTGGAATTGCTACATTCCTGTATTGTGAATCTCTGGCATCATCGGCAGCGGCATCAGCTTCTCCTTTGTCATATTTGAAGCTATACCAGATATATGCAGCAAAACACAGCAGCATGACGGCTCCATCAATTCTGGAGAGGGTGTTGCTTTCTCCGATTCCCAATACGGAACTGTTCAATCCGAGAAAAATCAGAAGTAGTGTGGCAAATATGTTGATCGGAATGTCACGACGGACGTTGTTGCGCGTGATTGTGACAGGAAGTATGATTGCTGTGAGACCGAGTATGAGACAGGTATTGAAGATATTGCTGCCCACAATGTTTCCTACAGACATGTCGGCATTGCCGCGCCATGCGCTGATAAAGGAAACGACCATCTCGGGGGCAGAAGTGCCGAACCCTACGATGGTCAGTCCTATGATGAACTCGCTGAGTCCACTTCTTCGTGCAATGTCGGATGCGCCGTCAACAAGGTAGTTGGAACCGGCGATTGCCAGGACAATACCGAGAAGTAAAAATATGTATGCTGTAGAACTCACTGTATCTTAAGCAAATATAACGCTCAAAGATACGTAAAAATTTACAATTTTTCAAGTGCTACGACGTTCTCGACATGATGGGTATGCGGGAACATGTCAACTGGCTGTACAGCAGTGATCTTGTATCGTGGACCGGATTCTGATGAGGAATTGCATAAGATTTCCAGGTCACGAGCCTGTGAGGCAGGATTGCAGCTGACATATACCATGCGCTGCGGTGCAGCATTCAATATGACTTTCGCTACGTCCGGATGTATGCCGGCGCGTGGAGGGTCGAGGATAATTACATCCGGACGGCCATGAACACCGATAAACTCGTCAGTGAGTACATCCTTCATATCGCCTGCGAAAAATTCGCAGTTGTCTATGCTGTTCGCCTCGGCATTCACCCTGGCATCTTCGATTGCCTCCGGAACGTATTCTATACCAATGACTTTGCTGGCCTTGCTGCTGACAAACTGCGCAATTGTACCAGTGCCTGTATACAGGTCATAGACCACCTCGTTGCCTGTAAGTGCAGCAAACTCCCTGGCTACGCTGTAAAGTCTGTACGCCTGCTGGGTGTTGGTCTGATAGAAAGATTTCGGACCTATCTTGAAGCGAAGATTCTCCATGCTTTCATAGATGGCTTCATCTCCCTTGTATAGGATACAGTTCTGGTCGGAGATACTGTCATTGGCCTTGCCGTTGATGACGTAATACAAACTGGTTATCTGAGGGAATTCTGCCACGAGGGCATCCAGAAGGGCTGTTCTTGCTGCTTTGTCCTCGTGATAGAAAACCAGGATGAGCATCGCCTTGCCTTCTTCTGTAGTCCGTACAACCATGTTTCTCAAGAAGCCGTGATGGTCACGGATATTGAAGAATGTCAGGCCATGTTCTATAGCGTATTTACGAATGAAATTGCGTATTTCATTGGAAGGGGAGTCCTGAAGGTAACATTTGCGGATGTCCAGTACCTTATCGAAAAAACGGCCCACGTGGAAGCCGAGTCCGAGACGCTCGGTTTCGCTGATATCCTCCCAGTTTTCTTCGGGGTAGAGCCACCTGCGTTCGCTGAAGGTGAACTCCAGTTTATTGCGGTAGAATTCAGTTTTTGAGGAGCCCAAAGTAGGGCGTATCAGCTTGTTGTCGTTCTCTGCAGGAACTGCATTCGACAAATCTAAATGACCTATTCTAACCAATTGGTCTTCAACTTGTTGTCTTTTCGCTTCCAACTGAAGGTCGTAGGGTAGTGGCTGCCATTTGCAACCGCCGCATACTCCGAAGTATTGGCAGAATGGTTCCAGTCGATCCGGTGAAGGTTTCTTTATCTCCAGAATGAAACCCTCCATATAGTTTTTCTTCTTTTTGGTGACTTTCACCTTGACGATATCACCTGGCACCGCAAACTGTACGAAAAGTGCCATGCCGTCAACTCGTGCAAGAGCTTTGCCTTCGGCAGCAACGGCTTCGATGACAACATTATCCAATATTATATCCTGTTTCTTTCTCATTGTGCTTTTATTATTCTGACACCGGCCTTATAAAACAGCCACAGCATCTGTTTACAGTACGATTTGTCTGCTGGCCTACATCGAAGAATTCGAGGGCCCAGGCATTATAATCGGCAAAATCGTCCACAACTGCAGTTGAGCTCCAGTAGAATGTGGTATGTTTATAAATCTGGCCATCCATTTTGTAGCCTAAAACAGGGAAGAATATGCTTGCACCATTAGGGCCGGTTACTTTGCAGCCATCAATTCCGTTCATATTTGTGCGTTCCAGTGTACATTCATTCAGCAATTCCTGACATTCGCCCTGAGATGGTATTCTCCAGGTACTTTTCCAGGTCGATTTTGCCACGTCATCTACAGGAAGTAGGGAACGGTAAGCATCATTCTTTGAATATTTAGTGATAGAACTGCCGTTCCAATAAAGATAATTATCCCAGGTATAGTCTGCTTTCAGAGCATTTTCTCCCCATGCATAAAAATGTCCATAATTTTCTGGGTTATCAGCTCCAATGTTGTGAACTGCCCATTTCAGGCCTGAAGCAAGTCCAAGATCCACAAATTCGAAGCCGTTTATAGTTGTCTGTACATCTTCGTCAGTCTGATTTTTTTTACATGATGAAAGTATGACCAGACTCGCAATAGCGGATAATTTGATAAAAACTGATAATTTCATTAGATATTTCATTTATTT
>JAZRXU010000046.1:0-23454 GCA_045600345.1 Candidatus Cryptobacteroides sp.
CAACCGTCTCGGGTATGGGCTCTTCAATCAGGAAGTGTCTCGTGCCTGGGATGAGGCAAGCGGCGCAGCCCGCTATACAACCAGCCGTTTTTATCGTGAAGGTGTGCTTCACGTGACAGTGAAAAGCTCATTGATACGCAATCAGTTATCGTTTCAAAGGGATCTTATTATGGCCAGGATGAACGAGATACTGGAGGAGAGCGAAATGGTGCGAGTGAGCTGTATTAAGGAACGTATCAGCAAGATAGTCTTACATTAGAGATGCCTAAGAAAATAAAGATAGTCATAGATGAAAACATTCCATTCATAAAGAGTGTTTTTGACGAATATGCCGAGGTTGTCTTCAAGCATGGCGCCGATATAACACGTGACGACCTGATCGATGCAGACGCCCTTATCACCCGAACGCGCACAAGATGCAATGCGCGTCTTCTCGAGGGGACGAGGGTTACGGCAATATCTACAGCTACAATAGGAATGGACCATATCGACATGGATTATTGCCGGGAACATGGTATTGAGGTGACAAATGCCCAGGGCTGTAATGCCGGAGGTGTCATGCAGTATGTATTCTCGGCATTGTACGGCGCCTGCGCTCATAATGCTATCTCGTTGGAAGATAAGACAATAGGTATAGTTGGCGTGGGTAATGTGGGGAGAAAGATCGATACTATGGCCAGGTATCTTGGTTTCAGAGTACTCTTGTGCGATCCGCCGCGTGCAGAGGCTGAAGGACCGGAAAGTTTCGTGGATCTCGATACGCTTCTGGAAGAATCCGACATAGTCACCATGCATGTTCCTTTGAATTCGGATACCAGGTCAATGGCAGACGAGGCATTCTTCCTTAAGATGAAGCAAGGGGCTGTATTCATCAACGCGGCAAGGGGAGAGATCGTGAATGACGAAGCCCTGAAACATGCAAGGCCGAAACTGGGGGCTGTAATCATAGATACATGGAATCATGAGCCTTTTGTGGACAAGGAACTGCTTGATATGGTGGATATTGCAACGCCACATATAGCAGGATATAGCTATCAGGGCAAGATGATGGGTACAGCTATGGCTGTGCAGGCAGTCGCCAGGCGCTTCGGCATATTTCAGCTGTACAACTTTTTTCCTCCGCAGATGCCGGATGACGTGCCGCTTCGCCTGGACCTTAAAGATAAGACCCAAGGACAGATAGCTGCGGTATTTCAGTATAATTATCCTATATTTACTGACGACTTCATGTTCCGCATGGATCCGGACAACTTTGAATACATGAGAGAAAGGTACAATTATCGCAGGGAAATATATGTTTAGTTTCGTGAAATAGATTAGTTTAAAAATTATGGCAAATTACAAACTCACCGAAAAAGATTTACAGGAGATCGAGCGCTTCAAAAGCGGTTTCCCATGGATGGATATCGTTGCTCCTGCCACGCCCGTCAAAGGTATCAGAAAACTTGGCGCAGAGGAAGTGAAATCCGCTGTCGAAGAAGCTGAAAATGCACAAAAAGTAACAGGAAAAGGTGCTTTGAAGCTTGCTAAGTTCGTTCCTGCCTCAGGAGCGGCTTCCAGAATGTTCAAAGACCTCTTTAACAAAAATGTTACCATTGTTAACAAGTTTGTTTCAAATATCGAAAAATTCGCATTTTACGACGCTGAGAAGTTCGCGAACCTGGAAGGTGAGCAAATGGTGGATTATACCCTCACAGAACAGGGTCTGAACTATGGTGCGAAGCCTAAGGGAGTGCTGAAATTCCATAGATATCCTTCTGAAATCCGCACTGCGCTGGCCGAGCATTTTGTAGAGGCTCAGGAATACATGAAAGATGCAGAAAAGAATGCTACAATATACGTGACCATCTCGCCTGAACACCAGTCTCTTTTTGATGAGGCTATCGCTGAAATCAAGGATAAATATGAGGGGCGTTACGACGTAAAGTACAATGTCAAGACAGTTTTTCAGTACAAATGGACAGATACGCTCGCTGTGACTGCTGACAATGAGCCTTTCCTTACCGATGCGGGCGAACCACTCCATCGTCCCGGAGGTCATGGAGCTCTGATCTATACATTGAATGATGTTGATGCGGATGTTGTAAGCATCAAGAATATCGACAATGTATCTGTAGAGCGCTATCTCCCGGTTACTGCAGAGTGGAAAAAGGTTCTTATCGGCACTGCACTCAAGCTTAGAAAGCAGATCTTCGCTTATATCGACGCTTTGAAGGCTGCTCCGAATGCTGAACTTTGTGCCGAGATCGAGGCTTTCCTCGCAAAAGAACTGTGCATTGAACTTCCTGAGGCATCTGACAAGGTCGAGCAGCTTCTGGCCGTGCTCAACCGCCCGATCCGCGTGGCAGGCATGGTCAAGAATGAGGGTGAGCCTGGCGGCGGTCCTTTCATCATACGCGAGAAGGATGGCAGCACCTCGCTTCAGGTGCTTGAAGGGCCTCAGATCAATCCAGACGATGCTCATGCTGTGGAGTGTCTGAAAAATGCCACTCACTTCAATCCTGTGGATCTCGTATGCGTGATCACCGACCGCGACGGCAATCACTTCGATCTTACCAAGTATGTTGATGACAATGCCGGCTTTATCAGCAGCAAGTCATTGCATGGCAGGGAGTTGAAGGCTCTTGAGCTGCCTGGGCTCTGGAATGGAGCGATGAGCCGCTGGAATACCGTATTCGTCGAGGTCCCTGTCGAGACCTTCAATCCTGTGAAGACAGTCATGGATCTCCTCCGTCCTGCGCATCAGGCATAATCCTGCTTTCGCAGAATTTTAGTATATTTGCGGAATAATGTGCATTGTTGTATGGGAAAAGTTATCGCAGTAGCAAATCAGAAAGGCGGTGTGGGAAAGACTACCACGGCCATCAATCTTGCGGCATCGCTGGCTGTTCTGGACCGTCGTGTCCTGATTATTGATGCCGATCCTCAGGCCAACACTACCAGCGGCCTCAATTTCTCTCCTGACAGTGATGAGGGACGTACTCTGTATGAGGTTCTCATTGGACAGCAGGATATAGAGAACACTCTGGTCCAGACCGAGATAGACCGTTTGCAGCTCATTCCTTCCCATATCAATCTCGTGGCTGCCGAGCTCGAACTTCTCGAGTCCGGGAATCGCGAGTCCATACTCCGCAATGCCCTTGAGCCTATACGTGACAATTATGATTATGTAATCATCGATTGTGCTCCCAGTCTGGGCATAATTACAGTCAATTGCCTTACGGCGGCAGATACTGTGATCATTCCTGTCCAGCCGGAGTTTTATGCTCTCGAGGGACTCGGCAAGCTGATGCAGACGATTCGTCTGGTGCAGAAACACAGCAATGTCGCTCTTGATGTGGAGGGATTCCTCATTACCATGTTCGACGGACGTACCCGCCTCCACAATCAGGTCGAGCAGCAGATGCGCGAACGCTTCAGCACGAAGGTGTTCAAGACTGTGATTCAGCGCAATATTCGCCTTAGCGAAGCGCCTTCTCATGGCAAACCTATCATTTTGTATGACGTTATCTGTCCGGGCACGACAAACTATCTGAGTCTTGCCAAGGAGATTATAGAACGCAATTAATATCTATGGCAAAACAGCAAAGAGGACTTGGAAAGGGACTGAGTGCCCTGTTCGGTGAGGATGATGATTTCGTAACATTCCGCAAGCCTGTTCAATACGTGAATGCTTCGCCATCTGCGGCTAAAACAGCCAAAGGCGGCGAGATTCTGTCTGTTGAGATCAGTAAAATAGAACCCAATCCGTATCAGCCGCGCGTTACTTTTGACGAGCAGGCTCTCGCCGAGCTTGCTGCCAGCATCAAGAGTTTAGGCCTTATACAGCCTATAACCGTGCGCAGCATTGGTGAGGACAGATACCAGATAATCAGTGGTGAACGCCGTTTCCGCGCGTCAAAGCTTGCCGGTCTGACGACGATTCCGGCATACATACGCACAGCTGACGATACCGGTATGCTGGAGATGGCCATAGTTGAGAATGTGCAGAGATATGATCTCGACCCGATAGAGACCGCCATGTCATATCAGCGTCTTATCGAGGAATGTCATCTCACCCAGGAACAGATGGCAGACCGCATAGGCAAGAGCAGGGTAGCCGTCACCAATTTCCTTCGACTGCTCCGTCTTCCGGCTAAAGTGCAGTACGACGTCAAGGTGGGAAATATCAGTGTCGGACATGCCAAGGCTCTTCTGGGACTGAGCGATCCTATAGCTCAGGAAGCTCTTTCGGATGAAACCATACGTCAGGGACTCAGCGTGCGTACGTTGGAACAGCGCGTACGCGACTTTGTCAATGCTCCATCACGCCCTTCGTCAGGTGTCAAGGCTTCAGATGTTCCGTCGACTCCTCTTCCGGAACATTTCAGCCGTGCAGTGGAGTGGATCGGCAAGTATTTTGACAATAATGTGTCTGTGAAACGCTCTGCTGACGGCAAGGGTACAATGACCATACGTTTCAAGAACGACAGGCAGATGCAGGATTTCTGCAAGATGCTTGAGGATAAGAATCTCTAATATTCCGGAATGAGACAGCTGCGATATCTTCTGCCGGCTTTGGCTGCCATGATTCTTCTGCTTTGCACGCAGGAGAATTGTCATGCCCAGTTTGCCAAGGAGGCTTTTTCGCAGAAATATAATCCGGACTCGACACAGGTCCAGGATACCACCAACAAGCTTTTGAACTTCAAGGAGATATTTGGCGGATTGGCCCATAAGCGTTCGATGCGGATAGGTACCATGTTCGGTACCTCCATATTCATTCCCGGAGCCGCTCAGATATATCTCAAGGAATACTGGAAACTTCCCATCTACTACAGTGGAATGGCAGCCGGTATTACAGGAGGATGCATCATGCATTTCCGGGCTCAGGAGACGGGAAATCCGCAGCATAGGCTGGCCAGTACTCTGAGCTTTGCCGGAGCGGGCATATTCTATTATGCCTCACTTATGGATGGCAATATTTCCTACAAGTCAGAACGCAAGCCTTTGGCTGGCAGGGCTACAATATATTCTATCCTATGCCCTGGTCTGGGACAGGCTTATAATGGAGAGTATTGGAAAATTCCGATATATGTCGGTGGACTCGGAGTTGCGATACATTTTTATTCGACCAATCAGATCAACTATAACCGATTCAGGGATATTTATCGCGAGGTGTCTCAGCCCGGATATACGGGAGGCAGTCCGGTAAATGCCACCCAGGCCAAATATTACAGGGATCTGTACAGGCGTTACAAGGATTACAGTCTTCTGGCTGTAGGCATTGTGTATCTGCTGCAGATCATAGATGCAAATGTGTTCTGCTATATGAATGACTTCGATGTGTCCAAGGATGTGTCCATGAAGATAACACCGAGTGTCACTCTGCCCGAGGGCAATGCATATGCGTATAATCAGCCGGCTGTCGGTGCCACATTGGGTATAAGATTCTAGTATGAGGACAGCAGTGCGCATATTTTCGGTGGCAGTGACCGTTCTGTGCATGTGTCACGGTGTGCATGGTCAGGTCAGGATGTCCAAGAGGGCGCAATCAGAATATGACAAGGTCGTGCTGCAGAGAGATTCGCTTCAAAGAAAGGTGGATTCTCTGTCTGAAGCTCTGCAAGGACATCTTGCCACGATAGACTCCTTGTGTGCGATTCCCGCCCAGGGTTTTTCATTTCTGGACACGATGGCATTCAATCCTAGCGATAGTCTCCTGCGTCAGTTCTATGTGATGCGTGGCAGTGTATTTGCCCCGACATATGATATGGATGCAGAGCATTTCAGCTCTGACGTGCCGGATGAGGTGTTTATACAGCGTCTGAAGGATATGAATTCCTTTATTCCCATCCCATTCAATGACATTATCAAGAATTACTGCATTCTGTATAGTGAGAAGATGCGCAGCAGGATGGGGATTATCATAGGCAACTGTGAATATTATTGGCCGTTGTTTGATGAGATACTGTCATATTATGACGTTCCATTGGAGCTCAAGACTCTTGTAATTGTCGAGAGTATGATGCGTCCTACGGCTACTTCCAGGGTGGGAGCCAAAGGTTTATGGCAATTTATGTACAGTACGGCTAAAGGTTATGGCATGCGTATAGACAGCTTCACGGATGAGCGTATGGATCCTGTGAAAAGTACTGTAGCGGCTGCCCGTTACCTTAAGAATGCATACTCCATTTTCGGAGATTGGTCGCTCGCTCTGGCGTCATATAACTGTGGTGCAGGCAACGTGAACAAGGCTATCAGACGCAGCGGTGGCAAGCGCGATTTCTGGCAGATCTATGAATATCTGCCCCGTGAGACACGAGGGTATGTGCCCGCATTCGTAGGTGCTCTGTATGCAACGCATTATTACAATGAGCATGGAATAGTGCCGCATCCTTCGGCGCTTGCTGTTCCTGTGGATACTCTGGAGATCAGGAGAAATGTCCATTTCGCTCAATTCGAGGGAGTCGCCGGTGTGCCTGTGCAGATGCTTGAAGACCTGAATCCGCAATATATGCACAAGATTGTGCCGGGCGACAAGTATCCTTGTGTAGTGCGCGTTCCTCTTGAGTATACAAACGCCATCATTGATGCCGGCGATTCGCTGTACACATACAAGTGTGCCGAGTATCTGGATCCGGTGCAGATCAAGAAGATAGAGGATGGCGCTGTGGGCTCCGGCAACCGTATAGTCTATAAGGTCAAGTCTGGAGATGTTCTGGGGCGTATTGCCAACCGCTATGGGGTCACAGTGGCGCAGATCAAGAAGTGGAACGGTCTCAGTTCCACCAATATCCGTATCGGTCAGAAACTCATCATCTACACCCGAAAGGCATAGTCCAGTATTCAACTATTCGGCGCCGCCGATGAAGCTTCGGAGCAGGGAAGTGCGAGGTACGTCCTTATCTGATACGTAGGTGAAATATTGGAGAGTCTTGAGCAGGCGATGGGCCTCGCTGTACTCTGGACATGATTTCGGCACCATGTTGAGAATCTTCTCTGCGTGGCTGCGGAAAACGGCGTATTCGACAAGGTATGCAGAGTTGAAAAGCACGTCGGCGTTCTCCTGGAAAGGGTATATCCATTTGCTTTCGGCGCGGCGTACATTAGGCCAGTTGCTGATGGTCTCCTGTGGGCTGAATGCACCTTTGTTGTAGTCGCGGACAATTCGTCTCAAGAGGCGGTTGTCGCTGGTGCTAAGGCAGTTGTGGTCATCAAGACAGGCTGATGTGATGGCATTGATGAATATCTTGTATATGCTTTTCTGCGGCACCATGTCGGTAAGCCGCGGATTAAGGGCGTGTATACCTTCGAGCAGGAGTATGCTGTTTTCTTCCAGCTGAAGGGTCTTGCCGTTGTATTCCCTGATTCCTGTGACAAAGTTGTATTCCGGAACCTCCACTCTTTCGCCTGCAAGAAGCTTCATAAGGTCCTTCTGAAGTGCGTCATGATCCACAGTGTCGAAGTTGTCGAAATCGTAACTGCCATCCGGGAGCTTGGGTGTGTCCACGCGGTTGACAAAATAGTCGTCGGTGGAGAATGAAATCGGTTTGAGTCCGCAGGCTTTCAGATGTGTGCTCAATGTGCGGCATATTGATGTCTTTCCTGAGCTTGTAGGACCGGTGATGAGTACCAGGCGTACTTTGTCAGGACTGTTGTAGCGTCTCAATATCTCGTCGGACATCTGCACGATTTTCCTGTTCTGCAATGCCTCTGAGACTTCGATAAGCTCGCTGGCGTGACCATTGAGACATGCCACATTCAGGTCTCCAACGTTGCGAAGCCCCATTATGTTGTTCCATTCCATGCTTTCGCGCATGATGTCGAAGGTCTTCGGCTGGTCGTTGAAGATAGTAAGTTCCTTCGGGTTGTGGCGGTCCGGTACACGCAGGAGCATGCCTCCCTGATATGGCTGGAGCCCCCAGACTTTCAGATATTCTACAGATGGCAGCAGTGCACCATAGTACATGTCAGGCGTTCCCTGCAAGGTGTGGTATTCTACATATACCCTGTTGCTTGTGGACAGCAGCCTGGCCTTGTCCTCCTGCCCTAAGCTGTGGAACAGTTCGATGGCTTCTTCCACATGTACTTCATGACGGTGGAACGGGGCCTTGGCAAGCACGATCTGCTGCATTCTCTTGCGTATCTGAGCGACATCCTTTTCTGTCACCTGGCTGTTGTCCGCCTTCTTGAATTCTATGAAATAGCCCTTGGAAATCGGTCTTCTCATGGTGATCTTGCTGCCAGGACATACGTCCTGCGCAGCTTTGTTCAGCAGAAAGCAAAGCGAGCGGCAATATACGTTGCGGCCCGCGTATGTGCGATAGTCCAGAAATTCAACATCGCGGTTGTTGTAAATGCGGAACTTCAGACCTTCGACTACATTGTTGACCTTTGCTGCGAGAATCGGGTATGGACGGTTGAACTCGAATTCGTTTACGATATCCTGAAGATATGTGCCTTCAGTGAATTCTTTTGTTGTGCCTGTATTTTTGCAGAAGACCTTGACCATAAAAAAGTTATTGCTTTATGGGTTGCAAAAATAGTATTTTTTGGTGAAATTCATTATCTTTGGAAAATTATATGCGTATATAGATATGAACCGTAAATTTTTATCAATTGCCGCTGTTGCATGCTCGCTTCTTTTTATGTGCGGGCGCGCGTATGCACAGATGACCGATGAAGCGATACTTTCCTATATCGCCGAGGGCGTCGCAGCGGGCAAGACAAATTCACAGATCGGTAATGAACTGCTTGCGAAAGGTGTGACTGTCACTCAGGCCAAGCGTCTGATCCAGGCATACAAGGCTGACGGCGGAGCGAACAGCTTCTCCAGTGCCAAGATGTCGTCCCAGCTCGACCAGACCCGTACCGGACGCAAACAGATCGAGCAGAATCTGACAGTAAGGAGTGAAAGGAATGTTGTTGTGGACGATCAGGAGGGGGTGACGGATCAGGAACAGACAGGTGCTGATTCTGCAGGACAGAAAACCTCCAAGGATGCCGACAAGACGGACCTCAAATCCAAGAAAACAGCAAAAAAGGTGATATACGGTCATGATCTGTTCAAGACACGCAACCTCTCTTTCGAGCCAAATCAGAATCTCGCCACTCCGGGCAGCTATATCCTGGGTCCCGGTGATGAGGTGATTGTCGATGTCTGGGGCGTGAATGAGGCTACAATACGTCAGACCATTACCAGCGATGGCAAGATCTACATATCCCAGGTGGGCCCTGTGGAGCTGTCCGGTCTCTCGATAGACGCTGCAACCGCCAAGCTGAAGAAGGTTCTCAGTTCCAAGTATTCACTCGGCGGTGCCAATTCCGCTTCCAAGATCAGCGTATCGCTCGGCAATGTCCGCTCGATACAGGTGCATATCATGGGTGAGGTGAAGGTTCCCGGTACATACAGGTTGTCTTCGCTTTCAACTGTGTTTCATGCCTTGTATCTTGCAAATGGTGTTTCCGATCTCGGTTCGCTGCGCAATATCAGGATTTCCCGTGACGGCAAGGTGGTTTCGACTTCAGATATCTACAGTTTCCTGTTCGAAGGTACTGACGGAGGTAATGTGTCGCTGAAGGATGGCGATATCATTATGGTGCCTCCTTATGAATCGCTCGTGGAGGTTTCTGGAGGCGTGAAACGTCCGATGTATTATGAGGTCAAGGAAGGCGAATCTCTTCAATCTGTGCTGAACTATGCCGGCGGACTCGTTTCGAATGCACATACAGAAGAAGTGACTGTCGAACGCAAGAATGCTGCTGAAGGCTCAGTTTTTACGGTTCAGGCCGCTCAGCTCGACAGTTTCGGAGTTCAGGACGGTGATATCGTCTATGTATATACCAACAAACAGGAGGATGTGTACAAGAACCGCATCGAGATCAAGGGAAGTGTTGTACGCCCGGGTGTTTATGCCCTCGGCGGCGATATCGCTACGGTGCGCCAGCTCGTTGAGCATGCGGGTGGTCTGCTCGAGGATGCGTTCACATCGCGCGCTCAGATCATTCGTGAGAAGGCTGACCGCTCGCTCGAGATACAGGCTGTGGCCATAGGTGCCATCATGGACGGGACATCGGAGGATATCACGCTCCGCAAGAATGATGTGGTGATCATTTCAAACTCTACGGAGATCGATGTCAAGGGTGATCTTACCATCAACGGTTTCGTGATGAATCCGGGCGATTATCAGTTTGCCGACAATATGACCGTCGAGGACCTTATCCTGCTCGCAGGTGGTCTGTCTGACGGGGCCACTTCCGCTCGCGTCGATGTTTCCCGCCGTATAGTGGATTTCAAGAGTGAGCAGGCTTCTGAGACTCTTGCCGAGGTGTTCTCATTCACAATTGCCGATGGACTTATGGTGGAAGGGACTCCCAACTTCATCCTCAAGCCGTACGATATCGTGTCGGTGCGCCGCAGTCCTACATATAAGGAGCAGTGCAATGTGCGCGTTTCGGGCGAGGCTACATTCCCTGGTGAATATACTCTTCAGTCGAATAAGGAGCGCCTTTCCGATATCTTCAAGCGTATGGGCGGCGCTACCCCTAACGGATATATCGAAGGAGCCATGCTGCGCCGCAAGGTAAGCGAGGATGAACGCAATGTGCGCCGCAATATGGTGAATATGGTGAAACGCGGAGGCAACCGCAAGGACAGTACGCTCGTCAATAAGCTCAAAATCAACGAGACTTACACGATAGGAATCAATCTCGAGGAAGCTCTCAAGCGTCCTGGTTCAGATTCCGATGTCGTATTGCATGATGGCGACGAGCTGATCATCCCGTCTATCACCAATACCGTCCGTATACAGGGCGAGGTAATGTATCCTAATGCTGTGAATTACCTGCCTGGCAAGAATGTGAAGTACTATATCAAACAGGCCGGCGGTTTCAGCAATGAGGCAAAGCGTGCCAAGGTGTATGTCGTATATATGAATGGCAAGGTGTCGGTCGGTTCCACTGCCAAGATCATTCCTGGCTGCGAGGTCATCGTCCCTTCCCGTCCTGAACGTCAGAAGACAACAATAGGCGAGTGGATAGGTATCGGCACAGCCGCCGCTTCAGTTGCGACTATGGCAGCCACAATAGCTAATCTGGTAAAGTAATAATAATTGGGAAATGGCAGAAGATAAGAACAAATTTTTTGAAGAGGGCGATGACGTTGTTATAAACATCGACTTCGAGAAGTTTTTAGGTAAACTTAAAAGTGGATGGAAATTCATACTGGTCTGCGCATCAATATGTGCTTTTGTTGCTTTTGTACTTTGTTTTTTTGTTCCCAAGTCATATAAGTCCTATGCTGTCGTAGCTCCTGAGATCACGACAAGATCCTCCGCGGGTGGACTAACTTCTCTTGCAAATCTTGCCGGTATAAATATGAGCTCAATTGCAGTGACTGATGCAATGCATCCTGATATGTATCCTGCAATCATTCATTCAACATCGTTTGCTGCATCTCTGTTCGATATGCCTGTGACGTTGAGAGTCTCCAGGGACAGTGTTCTGTTGACAAATCTGTATGATTACATGCTTAATCATTACAAGCAGCCTTTTTACAAGAAGATTCTTTCTGTTCCTTATCTCCTCATTGCCCGAATTTCCGGGGAAGAGAAAAAAGAAGGAGATGTTTCGGAAGGATTCCAAATGAGCAAGGAAGAGGAAAGTGTGGCTAGGATGCTCATGAAATGCATTGATATTTCAGTTGAAAAGAAGACGTATCTTATGACGGTGTCTGCAACGATGCAGGATAAAAAGATTGCTGTGGATCTTGCAAACAGAGTGGTGTCACAGTTGGAATCTTTTGTTATCAGCTATCGCACAGAAAAGACAAAACTGAATGTAGAATATTACAGGAATTTGGAACAGCAGTCGAAAGAAGATTATATTACTGCGCAGCGCAAGTATGCTCAGTATCTGGACGCTCATCAGGGCATATCCAGATATAGTGTTCAGGTAGAGGGACAGCGTTTGCAAAATGAAGCCAGCCTTTATTTTCAGATGTATAATTCTGTGGCTCAGAGTCTGCTTAAGGAGGAAGCCCGTCTTCAACTGGAAAGTCCTGTCATGGTCGTAATCCAACCGGCAATCACTCCAAGATCAGGTAAACCATCTAAAATCAGAGTAGCTGTGCTTTTCTTCTTTCTCGGAATGTTTGCTTCTGGTGCTTGCATTATTTTCAAGAGATAGATGGCAGCAAGCTTGAAAAAAAATTTTCTGTTCAACAGTATCCTTACTGCTTCGAACTTTGTATTTCCCTTGTTGGTATATCCGTATGTGACACGCGTCCTTGGGGTTGCCAATATAGGGGTGTGCGAGTTTACGGATAGTATCATAAACTATTTCTCCCTTTTTTCCATGATGGGCATCAATATCATTGGAACTAGGGAAATAGCCAAGACCAAGGCATCGGACGGGGATATTGACAGAACTTTCAGCAGTCTTTTCACACTGAATCTTATCACTACGTTGTGTGCGCTGGTAATACTTGTTTTATGCTCTATTACTATTGACAGGCTGGCGGAACATCCTGATCTGATGTTCTACGGCGCAATTAAACTCTTTTTTAATTTCTTACTCATCAACTGGTTCTTTCAGGGGTTGGAGGATTTCAAATATGTTGCAATAAGGACAATCATTGTCAAGATGTTGTATGTGGTATCTGTCATTGTATTCGTCAGGCAAAGAGATGATTATGGCATCTACTATATGCTTACATCTTTGATGATGGCCTTGAATGCCGTCATCAACCAGTTGTACTCGCGCCGTTTCGTGAGGTTCAACTTCAGGAAGGCAAATCTTAAATACTTTGCCAGGCAATATTTTGAACTTGGCTTTTATCTCTTTCTTTGTTCGATGTATACGACGTTCAATGTCGCATATCTGGGTTTCGTATGCTCTGATACAGAAGTGGGATATTATACTTGTGCAATAAAACTTCATTCCATTGCTCTTGCATTTTTTTCAGCTTTCACCACAGTGGTAATGCCCAGAATGAGTTCACTTGTATCGGAAGGCAAATATGATGAATACCGTCTAATGCTTGACAAGTCGTCATATTTGCTTATAAGTTTATTCGTCCCGATTTTGATATTTGGAGTGTGCTTTGCTCCTGAAGTCGTCAGGCTTATTGCCGGCAGCGGTTTTGAAGGTGCTATCGTTCCGACAATGATCCTCATGCCTCTTGTGCTTGTTATAGGATATGAGCAGATTCTGGTGGTACAGGGCCTTATTCCCATGGGAGAAGACAAGGCTGTTCTCATAAACAGTGGGATAGGATGTGTTGCAGGTGTCATTCTGAATTTCATTATAGTGAGACATCTGGGAGCTATAGGCTCTGCTATTGTTTGGGCTGTATCCGAGTTATGCGTCATGGCAAGTGCCCAATATTTTCTTGCGCGACGTATGGATTTCCATTTCCCGTTGAAGACTTTGGTGAAATACTGTATTACTTATTTTCCACTGGTAGTATTGTTTTTCCTCTCAAGACAAATTTTTATCGACACTTGGAGTGCCATGATTGTTTCAGCATTCGTTTTGATTATATATTTCTTCGCTGTCAACCTCTTTGTGTCAAAGAATAATTTGATTGTATTGCTGTTCAAAAAGTCAAGATGAGAATACGGCTGTCAAATACTAATTTTCATACACTGCTTCTTCTGCTGCTGTTTGCCATGCCAGCTGTAATAGGCAATGCTGGAATGGTTTTATTTGATTTTTCGGTAGTTGCTGTATATGCATTCCATCGTAGGATAGGTATTCTAAAAAATTGTTCGGCTCTCCTGGTTCCGGTTCTGCTTGCTTTTTTAGTAGGTTTGTTCAGACATTTAGGTCTGTATCCTGCCTTAAAGGATGTATTTTATCTTATAACTCCGGTCATTACTCTTCTGCTTGGTGAGATTCTGGCACGCAGGCTTTCACCATCGGAGCTTTTTATCATCTTTCTCAGAATCGGTCTGGTGTTGTCTGTTGTCAATATCGTGATTCTGCTCTATAAATTCGGATTTTCTGTGTTGCTCTCACCACGAGAAATCAGAGATCTTGAGGATTCTTATCCTTCTGTCAATGCAGTTGCCCTATTGAGTTTCTTCATTTCCTTCTATTCAATATTGTACAGGCTTAATCTGCCATATAAGTATGTTTATTTCTTTGTAAGTTTTTTGGCTATATATCTTGCAGGCAGTCGCAGCTATTGGGTTGTAGTGATGTTGTATTCTCTGGGAATATCCCTCCCTCTGTACATTAAGAACAAAGCGCTTTTCTTTTCCATTCTGTCAGTGGCTGCTGTGTTTGTAGTCTTGATCTTTGTGATGAATCCTGATAGCAAACTGATAAACATGTTTCTTTCATCTGCAACGGAGATGAAGATAGAGGATTATATGTCAATGGCTGATGTTAATAAGAATTACAGGGGATATGAAGCATTTTGTGCAATCCATGATTATTCTCAACTGCCGTTAGTGAACAAGGTGATTGGCGGCGGATGCGGTCAACTTGTGGATCTTGGAGAGTTTTCTCCATTTGAATTTTCACAGATTCCGATCCTTCATAACGGCTATCCTTATTTCCTCATCAAGATAGGTGTTCTTGGATTCATGATTTTTCTTTCATTCTTTGCCTGGTGCTTTTGTAAAATAGCGAAGAAGATGCATGGATTGATGTCGCATGGGCATTTGAGACGCCAATATGTGCTATTATCCCTGTGCACGATCGTGGCATTGTGGATCATGCATTCGAGCGTGAATGCGATATTCAACTATGCTTATGTGCTTCCTCTTATGGTTGTTTCTGCAACTTTGTATTACATAAGGACAGACAGAATCTAAAAGCTATGGACGTTTCAATCATTATAGTAAGTTACAATACTTGTAGCCTCCTTTGTGACTGCATCGCTTCTGTGAAAGCATTGACCAAGGGCTGCAGCTACGAGATTATAGTCGTTGACAATGCATCATGTGACGGGTCCGTGGAGAAGGTCAGATCTATGTTTCCTGATGTTACGGTGATAGCATCCAGTGTAAATCTCGGATTCGGCCGTGCGAATAATCTTGGAGTTTCACACTCCTGCGGTGATTATCTGTTCCTGCTCAATAGCGATACCGTGTTATTGTCTGATACTGTGACATTTCTTCATGAGTACATGTTAAAAAATGCAGATGTATATACTGCAGGCTGTTCTCTTGTGAAAGAAGACGGATGCTCTCCGAATATAAGTTTCGGTACTTTTCCTTCTGCTTCGATGGAAATTCAGTATCTGTGGTCAAGATTATTTCGTAAATCGCCAGGCGTGGTGGATATGTCGGTTCCGTTCGATGTTGATTTTGTATCAGGAGCGGACATGATGATCCCAAGGAGTGTCTTTGAACGCTCAGGGGGCTTTGATGAGAGTTTCTTTCTCTACTATGAGGAAACAGACCTTCAGAAACGCTTTGCGGCAGAGAATGGAAGAAGGGTCATTGTTCCTGGTGAAAAGATTATTCATCTGGAAGGTGGATCGTTCGCATCAGGAGGACTCTCATACAATCGTTTCATGAATAGTCAACATAGTTACAACCGCTATGTGAGCAAGCATTTTTCTGGCCTGGGATATGTATGGATGCGTTTCATTATCTGCATTCTCAGATTAACGGTTTTTTTTATGGCGGACTGGAACTGGCGTGAACGTCTGTCTGCGTATCGGTGCGTGATTAAAGGAGAGAAGTGATGAAAAGAGAAATCAAGAAACATATAGCATGTTTTCAGCTGTTTAATGATTACAGCGGAAGTCCGAAGGTGCTTGCATCTGTTCTGGAGAAGATGCTTGATGATGGATTCACTGTAGATCTGCATACTTCGATATCTACAGACGGGGCTCTTGACTTTCTTGCCGGTAGAGACGGGTTCAGGTTAATAGGATATAAGTATTCGTTCTGCAATTCAAGTCGTATAATTGCTCTTATGCGCTTTCTTCGGGTGCAGTTACTTATTTTCTTTAAGGCTTTCCGATATGTTTCCAGAAAAGATACGGTTTTCTATATCAATACCATTCTTCCGGCCGGAGCGGCGATTGCTGCATGGATATGCAGGAAAAGAATTGTGTATCACTATCACGAAAACGCTTTTGCTAAAAGTAGGCAATACAGATTGCTTGCAGCATTGATGGAGAAACTTGCAGATGAAATAATCTGCGTATCAAAATATCAAGCCTCTTTCCTTAATCGTAAGGTAGGTGTGAGAATAGTTCCCAATGTTTTGCCAAAAACTGTGTCGGAAGCTTCCAAGCCGAATATAGAGAAGGCATTTGCCTGCAAGACCGTATTGATGCTGTCTTCTTTGAAAGACTATAAAGGCACCATTGAATTTGTGAAGATTGCCATTGCGATGCCTCAGTTCAACTTTGTACTTGTTATAAACGATTTTGAGGAGAATATTGAAAGATATTTCCTTGAAAAGGGTATAAATAAAGCAAGTGTTCTGAACCTCAAGGTATATCCGCGTCAGAAAGACGTCACTAATTTCTATAATAATGCAAGTCTTGTGATTAACCTCACTGACAGAAATAAAGCTGTGGAAACGTTCGGTCTGACTGTCCTTGAGGCTGCAGCCTGTGCTCTTCCGGCCATTGTTCCCACTGTGGGCGGTATCGCAGAACTTGTCAAGGATGATTTTAATGGTTTTAAGACAGATGTGTCAGAAACGGATAAGATCAAGGAACAGATATCGTTGCTTCTCACAAATTTTGATACATACGCCAGAATGGCAGGCTGTTCTATCGGTATTGCATCCCGATATACTTTGGATATGGTTGTGCCTGATGTTGAAGATGCGATGTATGACTTCTCTGAAATCCCAGACCTCAACAATCGCTTTCTTGAGATTGTGCGGGTGTCATTAGGTATGCAGGATGGCTTTTCATCTGTAATCGATGAAGAAATATGGAGATACATGGTTAGACTGGCTGCAGGGCAGGCTGTAGCGGCCATAGCTTTCCCTGGCATACAGAAATACAATAAAGAAGTATGTCCCGTGCCAAGGTATATATATACAAGGTTTCTTCAGTATGTAGTAACGGTTAGCAAAATCAACCAGAAGCATTGCTCTGTGATGGTAAAGATACACAAGCAATTGGAGAATAAAGAAATATCCCATGTATTCATCAAGGGCTTGATCGCTGGTGCAAGGTATCCGGAGCCTAAGTTAAGACAATGCGGTGACATAGACTTTGTCACTGATCCATCTGATTTTCGCCGTACTCTTTCAGCTTTGAGCGAAATAGGTAAAGTCCGCCCAGACTTCGGTCATGAACATCATGGAATGGCGTTCGTGGATGGAGTATCTGTGGAACCTCATTTCAAAGTGCATAATTTCCAGGATCCCAGAAACGACAGAGCAATGATGGATATCTTTTGTGAAGTGTTCCCTTCAGAATTATCCACTGTGGAGATTGCTGGTTCAAATGTGAATGTCTTTCCGGTAACAATGGATGCTCTGCTATATGTATCACATATGGTTAACCATGTGTATGAAGAAGGTCTTGGACTGCGTCAGGTGATTGATTTTGCAATGTTGCTGAAGAGCCTTGGCGATGGATTGTCAGATTTTGACGAAGAAAAGTACAATCAGTGGCTTTCCAAGATGCATATGGAGAGGGCAGACAGGATATTCACTCGTATATGCGAGAAGTATCTCGGAGTGAATCCGTCAATCAGAGGATATAGATATTCTGACAAGGAATGCAGATTTGCAGATAAATTGATGGCTGATATTATGTCGGTTGGAAATTTCGGACGTATGGCTTTTCGTTCTGAAGGGAGTGGTCTTTTTTCTTCCATTCGCAATTACGTATGGGTTTGCGGACGTGTTATGAAATTTATCTATCTTTGCCCTTCCGAGGCTGCATGCTGGCCTCTATATAAAGCTGTACGTTTTTTTTATAAGAAGATTAAATTTTAACGATGAAGCGCGTAGCAGTGATAGGCATTCAGGGTATCCCGGCCAGATACGGTGGATTTGAGACCCTTGTTGAGAATATAATCGGTAAGAATAGCTCCAGGGATGTTCAGTATACTGTGTTCTGTTCCAAGGCAGATATGTCTGCCGATGGAGATACTTTGCCACATACGTATAATGGTGCGGAACTGAGATACATCCCTTTTTTCAAGGCGAATGGCATAATGAGTATTCCGTATGATATTTTATCCATGATATGCTGTATAGGCAGTAAATATGATGATATACTTGTTTTAGGAGTATCCGGATGCATGTTCCTGCCCTTGCTGAGAATCCTATGCCGCGGGCGGGTAATCGTGAATATTGACGGACTTGAGCATAAGAGAGATAAATGGGGGCGCTTTGCGAAATGGTTCCTCAGGGTATCAGAAAAAGTGGCTGTAATGCATGCCGATGTTATAGTGGCTGATAATGATGCAATAAGAGATTATGTTGCTCAGACATATGGAAAAGACAGCGTACTGATTGCGTATGGAGGGGATCATGTCCTTGTAGGGTGCAATGATGCCGAGTCACAATCTATATTGAATAAGCATGGAATCAGACATGGGTCATATGCAATGGGAGTTTGCAGAATCGAGCCGGAAAATAATGTTCATGTCATTCTGGAATCATTTGCAAAAAGTGGAAAGGATCTGGTGTTTGTAGGGAACTGGAATCGCAGTGAGTATGGGCGTGATCTGAATCAGAGGTTTTCCGATTACCCCAATATACGTTTGTGTAATCCAATATACGACCTAAAGACTCTTTTTGTTCTCCGCTCCAATGCCAAGATGTACATACATGGACACAGTGCGGGAGGTACTAACCCTTCGTTAGTGGAAGCGATGCATTTCGCTGTTCCGATACTTGCGTTCGATTGTGTTTACAACAGGGCGACAACTCGTGGTAGAGCCTTGTATTTCAAGGATTCTGTCGAATTGTGCGCTTTACTTGATAAGGATTTGCCAGCAGACATCGGTGCTGAGATGGCCGCCATATCATGTGCCGAATACAAGTGGTCTGATATTGCCTCAAAATATGAATCGTTGTACAGATAAAGACAAGGATCATGGCTTTTGATTTTTTCACTCTCAAGATGTTTGCTGTGGTGTCAGCTTCCGCAGCGGTTTCATTCAGTGCTGTAAGGTGGATATATTTCAAGATATTGAGAATTGCCAATATCAAGAATCTTGTTGATGTTCCTGCCGCTCGTAAACTCCAGGATTCACCGGTGCCTGTCATTGGAGGAATCGCTGTTTTCTTCGGACTACTTTTCGGTATGATGTTCAGCGGCATTTTCCTTCATGAATACACTATTCTCCTGCCACCTGTCCTTGCTTCTATTGTAATGCTGTATGTCGGTTCCCTTGATGATGTTCTTTCGCTGTCTCCACGTGTGAGAATCATTATTGAAGTGCTGGTTCTGCTTGGTATGATATTCGGCAGTGGTTATTGTGTGGATTCCTTTCATGGTCTATGGGGGTTAGGGAAGTTTACGTGGTGGGTTGCTGTTCCTCTTTCTGTCTTTGCAGGTGTAGGTATTATCAATGCTTATAATATGGTGGATGGGGTTAACGGACTTAGCAGCGGGCTCTGTATAATGGCTTCATTCATCATCGCCGTGCTTTTCTGGAAAAGGAGTGAGTTTGCTGACTGTGCCATGTCACTGTGCTTCTGCGCATCGCTGATTCCATTCTTCATACATAATGTCTTCGGTAAGACAAGCCGTATGTTTATAGGTGACGGTGGCACAATGGTAATGGGGACAATCGTTTCGTGGTTTGTCATGAGGGTGATGTCATCCACTCAACAATACATTATCCATGATGCTTCCGGACTTAATGAGATGTGCCTTGCAGCTATGCTGGTCTCTGTGGCGTCTGTGCCCGTCTTCGATACTCTAAGGGTCATGTTCCAACGTATTGCAAGGGGTAAATCTCCGTTCAGTGCAGACAAGACACATCTTCATCATGCCTTCATCGATGCCGGTGCCAGCCATCTGGCCACAACTATCTGCGAGATTTTGATAAACATCATAGTTATATCAGCCTGGTATATTTCTTACAAGAGCGGAATGGCCCAGTCTGTCCAGCTCTATATTACAGTGGCAGTCTCAATCATCCTTGTTTGGGGATCATATCTGTTGCTTGTCAGCAAACGATTGTCATCTCGTACCAAAAGTCTCTTTACAAGATTTTTCACAGCTGGTGGCTACTTCAGTTCTAAACTGCTGCCTTCAATTCAAGTGTACCTCGATTCGAAAGGAGAGGATTGCCAGTCTGACAAACACGCTTCTAATCAATAACCTGATTCATGAGGAACATTCTCGTTTTGTGCTACCAGTTGTCTCCGACCAAAGGTTCCGAGTATTCAGTTGCTTGGAATTATGTGAAGAATATGTCGCGAAATAACAGGTTGACGGTCATTTATGGAGTGTCAGGGCAGCATATGGGTGATATTACAGAGATGCAAGAGTATTCCCGTACTCATGATATGCCAAATGTGCGTTTTGTGCCTATACTTCCCAACAGGTTGGCCAGATGCCTGAACTTTCTGAATGTCAAAGGTGTCTTTGCCTACTCTTTCTATCTTGCGTATGCAGTGTGGCACAGGCAGGTGTTTCAGACGGTAAAACAACTTGTACGCGGTGAACATTTTGATCTGGTGCACTATCTCAATCCCATTGGATACCGTGAGCCCGGCCATGTCTGGAAGTTGGGCATTCCATACATGTGGGGACCGATAAACGGCATGGGTAATTACCCAAGCGTAATGTTTGACTTCCAGCCTGCATCATTCAGATTGAAATATGCATTTCGTGCTCTTGCCAATAAGTTGCAACTCCACCTCTCCGTACGTGTCAGAGAAGCGATTAACAGAGCAGACAAATTACTTGTCGCAACCACGGAGAATGCGGATATCTGTAAGAGGATATTCCATAAAGTTCCTTCATATCTTCCGGAGAATTGTCTTACAGCCCCTGCGAATCTAAATGAGGATAAATTCCGTGATATCGACAGGGAGATAAGACTTGTTGCAGCAGGATGTCTGGATGGTCGTAAAAATTTCTTGACCATATTAAAGGCGCTTCATTACATGCAGTCTCCGGATCGATTCCATCTTGATTTGATTGGTGACGGCCCGTTGCGTTCGCAACTGGAGCGCTATGCATCTGAGAACGGACTTTCAAAGTATGTAACATTTCATGGGCAGATACCGCGTGATGAGGTGATGCCTATTTTCAATAATGCCCATTTACATGTCATAACAAGTATAGGTGAAGGTAACCCTACAACAATTTGGGAGGCTATGTCTTATGGTGTACCTACAATGACAGTGGATCATTGCGGGATGCACGATACAGTAACGGATGATGATGGATATAAGGTAAAAGTATCAACCAGCGATAATGTTGCCAGGGAGATGGCGAAGCAACTGGATGAAATCGCCTCCTGTCCACAGCAACTTATAACAAAAGCAAGGACTGTTGTTGAACACAGCAAATCATATCAATGGGATAGGAGAGTGGACTTTTTTGAACATTGCTATGATGAATGTATCGAGAACTATAATAAAAAGAATTGTGACTGAAAACCAAACACATACGAAACGAATAATAGTATTTGACTACTTGAGAGTTATGGCGGTAACTGGAATAATTGTGTGTCATTTTTGCTATAACTTTCCGGATGCGGTTTGGTTCGGCAAGTGGTGTGGTGATACCTTCAATGTTCTATTTCTGATGATTTCGGCAATTTTGCTTGGACTTGCCTGGACTCGGAATGGAAGGCCACAATATGGTAAGGATTTTCTTAAGCACAGATTTGTAAAGCTTAGTTGTTCATACTATCCATTCATTATCTGCATGTTTATTTTCTGTTTGCTTGTTGGCGGATTCAATATCAGTATCAGGGATGTTGTTATGCATGTCCTCTATTTGCCATGGTTTGACAAAATACCCGGTTTTGGACATTTGTGGTTCATGACGATGATTGCCATATGCTATCTTGCTGTCTGTGTGGTAAGTTGGAACAAGATTGAATGTGGAAAGTATAAATGGCTTGTGTATCTATTCCTGGGTGCAGTGTCTCTGATAATAATGTATTTCTTTGATAGGAAAGGACTGCCGGGTTATATGCCTGTATATCTATTGCTCTTTTTGATCTTGTTCCTTGAGTCAGATGGTATAATGAGGCTTGTGAATGAAAGGAGCCTGATACTCGCGTGTGGGTATATTGCTTTTTTACTTTCAAGTATATATATATATGAATTGCAAAGTACATTCTGTCAGCGATAGTGTGCTGAAGCTAGTCGGTATTGTGGCTGCATTTTCGCTGTTCGGCTTGGTTATGATGGGCTTGAAGGATATTAAAGACAGTAAGACAGTATGCTTTGTTGCCGGCATCAGTTACGAGATGTATCTGGTTTCTCACGTATTTTCCTACGGCAGATTTTCTGTAATGAACATCTGTCCGCACTGGTGTATTGGTATCCTGCTTCTAATGTTCATTTCCATAATATTGGCATGGTTGCTCAATAAGATTGGAAAGATCAGTCTTGCTTAAGCTGCTGAATCATGGCCTTTGCCACTGCAAGCGAGGCGCCGCGCCCGCCAAGGGACCTGCGAATGAGCTCGTAGTCGTTCATCATCTGGCGGCGGTACTGCTGGTCTATCAGCAGACGTTCCAGTTCGGCGGCCAGATTGGCGGCCGTGCAGTCTTCTGTAGTGTATAATTCCTTGAAAGCAAGGCGGTCAAGGCAAAGGTTGCCTAGAGATATGTACTTCACCCTGATGATGAGTTTGCCTATGAGATAGGAAATGTGCGAGGCCAGTTTGTATGCCACGACCTGCGGAGTTCCAAGCAGCGCGGCCTCGAGCGATGCCGTGCCGGAATTGATGGCAGCGGCGTCGGCTGACCGTACTATCTGCTGAGTCTTGCCGAACACGACGCGCATGTAACTGCCGTCGAACTCACCATAGTCCTCTATTTTGCGTCCCGGAGCGCCGGCAATGACGAACTGGTAGTTCTTGAAACGGGGTTTCGCGTGCAGTATGGCGGCTGTTTCCCTAAATAACGGCATCATGGTCTTGACCTCGTTCGCACGCGAACCGGCGAGCATTGCGACCACGTGAGTGTCAGGATGTATGCCTATCTCCTGCAGGAATTCCTCGCGGCTCTGTGTGAATGCGGGGGAGGCATCCACGGCGTCGACAAGAGGGTTTCCGCAATATGTGTATTTCACACCGTGCTTCGCGAAATATTCCTTCTCGAAAGGAAATACTATGTACAGCATGTCAACGTATTTCCTGATCTTGGCGATACGTCTCTCGCGTGATGCCCACACCTTTGGTGCTATGTAATAGAATACCTTGAGGCCCATATAATGAGCCCATTTTGCTATCTTCAGGTTGAAGCCGGGATAATCGATGAGCACCACAGCATCCGGGGAAAACTCGAAAATGTCCTCCTTGCATTCGGCCAGATTGTCCAGCAGCTTCTTGCC
>JAZRXU010000047.1:0-6440 GCA_045600345.1 Candidatus Cryptobacteroides sp.
TGTTGCAAACAAGAAGAAAGCAACTAAATAAAGTAGATGAATTATGGCAAAGAAAACCACAACAACTAAGAAAAGAGTCGTAAAAGTTGAAGCTTATGGCCAGGCCCATATTTCATCAACTTTCAACAACGTTATCGTTACTCTTACAAATGCTACAGGTCAGGTTATCAGCTGGTCATCTGCAGGTAAGAGCGGTTTCCGCGGTTCTAAGAAGAACACTCCGTATGCTGCTCAGGTTGCTGCTGCCGATGCTGCAAAAACCGCATATGATCTTGGCCTTCGCAAGGTAAAAGCATATGTTAAAGGCCCGGGTGCAGGTCGTGAGTCTGCAATCCGTACAATCCATGGTGCCGGTATCGAGGTTACAGAGATCATTGACGTAACTCCAATGCCACACAATGGTTGCCGTCCTAAAGGCCGTCGTAAAGTTTAATCGTTTTAATTTTGAATCATTATGGCAAGATATACAGGCCCTACTACCAAAATTGCACGTAAATTTGGCGAGCCAATCTTCGGAGCAGATAAAGATTTCGAGAAGAGAAATTACCCTCCAGGACAGCACGGCCTCGCTAAGAAGCGCAAAAAACAGTCTGAGTATGGTACTCAGCTCCGTGAGAAACAGAAAGTTAAATACACTTACGGTGTTCTCGAGCGTCAGTTCCGCAACACATACGCTCGTGCAGCTCGCATGAAAGGTCAGACAGGTGAGAACCTTCTCTTCCTCCTTGAAAGCCGTCTGGACAACCTCGTATACCGTATGGGTATCGCTCCAACCCGTGCTGCAGCACGTCAGCTTGTTTCGCACGCACATATCACTTTGAATGGCGCAGTCTGCAACATTCCTTCTACTCAGGTCAAACCTGGTGATGTTGTTGCAGTCCGTGAGCGTTCAAAGAGCTTGGAGGTTATCACTTCAGCAGTAGCTTCGGCAGCTAAGTTCTCTTGGATCGAGTTCGATGCAAAGGCACTCAGCGGCAAATATCTCAACGTCCCTGTACGTGCAGAGATTCCTGAGGCTATCAACGAGCAGCTTATCGTCGAGTTGTACTCTAAGTAAAAATTTAACACCAGATAAATTATGGCAATCTTATCATTTCAGAAACCTGACAAGCTGATAATGCTTGAGAGCACTGGCAACACTGGCCGTTTCGAGCTCCGTCCTCTGGAGCCTGGTTACGCTCAGACCATCGGTAACTCTCTTCGCCGTATCCTGCTTTCGTCATTGGAGGGTTTTGCCATCAGCTCTATCAAAATCGCCGGCGTGGATCAGGAGTTCCAGAACATTCCTGGCGTGATCGAGGGCATGCAGGACATTATCCTCAACATCAAAAAGGTACGCCTCCAGAGAATGGTTGAGACCACAGATACAGAGACAGCAAAGATCACTGTAAGTGGCAAGACTGAGTTTACTGCTGAGGAAATCTCTAAAGGATTGTCTTCTTTCAAGGTGTTGAATCCTGAGCTTCACATTTGTTCACTTGAACCGTCAGTAAAATTCGAGATCGAGCTTACAATCACTAAAGGCCGTGGTTTCTGCCCGGCCGATGAGATGAGAGATGAGAATACTGCAATCGGAACTATTCCTGTTGATGCTATCTATACTCCTATCGTGAATGTAAACTGGATTCAGGATGACTGGCGCGTGGAGCAGAAGACCGACTACGAGAAGCTTACAATGGAGATCACAACCGATGGTTCAATTTCTCCACTGAATGCTCTCCAGGAGGCTGCAAGCATCCTTATTTACCACTTCAAACTGTTTGCTGACGAGAAGAAGCTCTCTCTTGAGGCTTCGTTCGAGTCAGAGAGCAAGGAGTTGGGCGAGGAGGATCTCCGCATGAGGAATCTTCTTCTTACAAAACTGAGCGATATGGGTCTCAGCGTTCGTGCATACAACTGCCTCAAGGCTGCTGATATCGACACCTTCGCAGACCTCGTATCTTACAGCCGAAATGAGCTCATGAAGTTCCGCAACTTCGGCCGTAAGTCACTCAGCGAGATTGATGCCCTGGTTGAGAAAATGAAACTCTCATTCGGTATGGATGTCGCAAAGTATAATATTGACATTAAGAAAAAGGCTAACTAATTATGAGACACAATAAATCATTCAATCACCTTGGCCGTCAGAGCGGACACCGCAAGGCTATGCTTGCAAACATGTCTTGCTCTCTTATCGAGCATAAGAGAATCCAGACTACTGTTGCTAAAGCAAAAGCTCTCCAGCAGTACATCGAGCCAATCGTGACTAAATCAAAAGAGGACACTACTGCTTCTCGCCGTTGCGTGTTCAGCTACCTCAAAAACAAGGAGGCTGTTGCAGAGCTTTTCCGCACTATCGCTCCTAAAGTTGAGAACCGTCCAGGTGGATATACCCGCGTTCTTCACACAGGTTTCCGTCAGGGTGATGGTTCAGAGATGGCTCTTATCGAGTTCGTTGATTTCAACGAGGCTGCACTCGCTTCAGCTCCTAAGGCTGCCAAGAAGACAACTCGCCGTTCTACCAAGAAGGCTGTTGCTGAGCCAGCTGCAGAGGCTCCGGCAGCAGAAGAGGCAAAGGCTGAGTAATTCTCTGCCCCTCTCTTAAAATAAATATTGCCGCACCGATTATCCGGTGTGGCAATATTTTTGTTATCTTTGCTCATAATTAAACAGTTTGATTATGGAAAAAAGACCGGAAAATTCTCCTGTTGCTGCAGGTTCATCATCTGCAAATAATGGAAAGGTTATCATAGGCGTACTTGCTGCCGTAGCTGCTGTGCTTGCATGTGTTCTTGCTTATGTGCTGATCTCAAAAGGCCGTCTTGTAAATGACCTTAATGAAGAGAAGGCAGAGCTCACAGAGCAGATCGTTGCCCTCCAGCAGGATTACGAGCAGCTTACCTCTGATTATGAGGCTATCAACTCTCAGCTTGATTCTTCACGCGAGGAGGTAAATCAGCTTGTGGAGCGTATACAGAAGGCTGACGCTACCAATCGTGCTCAGATTCGTAAATACCAGCGTGAGCTCGGTACGCTACGCTCTATCATGCGTAATTATGTACAGCAGATAGACTCACTCAATACATTGAATCATAAACTGCAAAGAGAGGCTGCCACGGCTCGTCGCGAGACCGCTACTGTAAAGAAAGAGAATGCCGAGCTTCAACAGACCGTTGCAGACCTTTCGGAGAAGGTAGAGACTGGTGCTGTCATCCGTGCGCGTAATATCTCATGTCAGGCATATAATGCCAATGGCAAAGTGGTGGACCGTGCATCAAGTACTGCCAGGATTCTTACCACTCTGGCTCTTACGGAGAACAATCTTGCAGAAAAAGGACCGGTGCGTGTCTATGTGGTGATTACTGATCCGGAAGGCAATCTCCTTACAAATTCCGACTCTCGTCAGTGCGCATACGCAGGCGGCAGTCTGGCTACCTCGGCATCTCGAGAAATAGATTATCAGGGTAATGAGGTCGAGCTCAGTATTTATATGAATGATGTCGAGAAGTTTGCGAAGGGTATATATACAGTGCAGGTACTTACAGAACGCGCTCTTCTTGGTTCAACTCAGTTCATGTTGCGATAAGTATTCAGAACTTTGAGCGGCATCTACGTTCATATCCCTTTCTGTAGGACACATTGCACTTATTGTGCATTTTATTCGGAGCTTCTGCGTGCATCGCGGAGCTCCGATTCCTTTGTCTCCGCCCTCTGCCGTGAGATTGAAGGGTCATCCGCAATGTCACTCGAGAGACCCTGTCCACCCCCGATGTACAGGACCCTGTACATCGGGGGAGGGACGCCATCGCTGCTGAGCCTGGAGCAACTCTCAACGATAAAGCGGACCCTGGATGGCAGTTTCGATATGTCTTCATTGGAGGAGTTTACCATGGAAGTCAATCCCGATGATATCGTAAAGAACGGTCTGCGATATGCCGAAGGATTGATTGGCTTGGGCGCGAATCGTGTGAGCATGGGCGTGCAGAGCTTCGATGACGATGCTCTTTACAAGATGGGCAGACGTCATGATGCCCGGCAGGCTGAAGATGCTTATTCTCTTCTGCGCCATGCCGGATTCAAAAATATAAGCATAGACCTCATCTTCGGCTTCAACTCTTCGCTGGACTTGGATAAGATACGCTGCAGGCTCGAGAATATGGGACTCCCGGAGCACATTTCATGTTACCAGCTGAGTATAGAGGAGGGAAGCGGACTTGACAGGATGGTGCAAAAAGGTCATTATACCATGCCGCCCGACGAAGAATGCGAGCGGCAGTATTACGGTATTTGTGATATGCTTCGCGAGCTGGGCTATGAGCATTACGAGATAAGCAATTGGGCACGGCCGGGTTTTCAATCCCGTCATAACAGTGCTTACTGGGATCATACTCCGTATCTCGGATTCGGCCCGGGAGCGCATTCGCTCATTATAAGTCCCGAGGGCCAATACTCACGGCGATGGAACAATCCCGATGTCGCCCGATACATCGGTGCCTCGGTTTCCGGAGACTGGGCTTCTGTGCGGGGAGGCGAGATCCTTACAGATGAACAGATCCGTCAGGAGCGCCTCTTTCTTGGACTTCGCACGGCGAAGGGGGTGGACGAATGTGTCATTCCTGAAGATAAATGGTTCATTTCAGACAGCATAATTGCAGATATGTTGTAGGAATGGCTTTTTTAAAGCCTTAAAATGTTAATTTTGCATATCAGAAATTATAATATATGAAAAAGCACACACTCAAAGAATGGTTTATGGCTACGAGGCCATGGTCATTCCCTATTTCATCTATGCCAGTCATTGTTACTTGTGCATATCTTGTATGGATAGCGCGCCCATTTAACTATACGGAGGCTATCCTTGCGCTGCTGGGCATGATAATCTTTCATGCTGCCGGCAATGTTCTGAGCGATCTGTCCGACTACCGCAAAGGTGTGGACAATGAACAGGCCTATGCTATTCCCAACCTGGTCTTCAAACAGTTCGAGCCTAAGGAATATCTTGCCCTGTCCTTGTGCCTGTTCGCGGTGGGCATAACAATAGGTATAACACTCTGCTTCATGGCAGGATGGGAGCTGCTGATCATAGGCGGAATAGGCTTCGTCCTGGCTGCAAGCTATTCGTTCTTCAAGTATCATGCTCTCGGAGATATCTTTGTATTCACCTGCTTCTCGGTGCTTCCTATGATAGGTACCAGTTTTGTGACGACAGGAGAGATATATTGGAATACAATGTGGGTGGCATTCCCTCTCGGCATCATGACTATTGCAGTTTTGCACAATAACAATACGGTGGATATCGAAAGTGACAAGGCGAGCGGAATAAGCACAGTGCCAATGGCTCTCGGCGAGAGAGTCTCGGCCGCTCTGTATATCGTGTATCTTGTGCTGCCATATCTCTGCGTTATACTGGCTTGCGTGCTTGGAGCGCTTCCTTGGGGGGCTTTGTTATGCCTGCTGTCAGTTCCTGTAGCGTACAAGAACTGTGCGGCTGCTTATCGATATTTTAAGGAGGGACGTGAGGCGCTGCTTGGTCTGGACCAGAAAACTGCCCAGATGCATATGATATTTTCGCTTCTTCTTGCTTTCGGACTGGTGGCATCTCATTTTCTTTGCTAGACCATGGCAACAGCTAGACGCGATATAGCACTGTTGAGTGTTGCCCTTACAGTTGCAGCATCTCTCTGGTTTGTCATGTTCAGCCCGTGGACTGCTCCATATGTCAATTTCTGGACAGTCATGAGCCTTGCAGCATGCACTCTTTCATTTATGGCCTTCAAAGGTCTGGGGATTTCGGGGCTTGCGAGTGCACTTCGGATGTCATCTGCTAGAGAAGTTTTTGTGCAGCTTGCGCTTGGCGTAGCCATTGCATGCATTCTGTGGGGAGTTTTCTGGGTAGGGGACAAAATGGCCGCATGGATGTTCTCGTTTGCTGAGGGACAGGTGGACAAGGTATACGGGATGAAGGATGGGTCAGATCCGGTGGTGATAGGCGTGCTTCTGCTTCTGCTCATAGGTCCTGCCGAAGAACTGTTCTGGCGTGGATATGTACAGAAAAAGCTGGGCGATATGGCTGGTACATTCGTGTCTATGATAATAACCTGTATTGTCTATGCCCTGGTGCATATATGGTCATTCAACTTCATGCTGGTTATGGCTGCGCTTGTGGCGGGAGCAGTGTGGGGATTTCTTTACTGGTGGAAGCCTTCGTGGCTCCCTGCATTGATTATTTCCCATGCTCTATGGGATGCAATGGTGTTTGTGGTATTTCCTATTTAAATCTTTCATATGACAAGTCAGCACTACCTTCGTGTCAATGCCATACGCAATCTGATGATTGCAAATAACTGGGATGCCGTGGTCCTTCGCGGCTGCGACCCTCATGCCAGCGAATATCTTGCACCGCGCTTTCAGGCGGTGACATGGGTGAGCGGCTTCACCGGAGAGGCTGGGGATGTGGTCAT
>JAZRXU010000048.1:0-7570 GCA_045600345.1 Candidatus Cryptobacteroides sp.
GATCATATGTACATGATAGGCAACTTCTGTAGGTGGGAATGGAAATATGCTTTCGAGATGACCAAGATCAACGGTTCAACAGCCAAGTTCTGGACTCTCGCTTACTTAAAGGCAGGCGAAGGCTTCAAGTTCTGTGACCAGAAAGCATGGAGCGGCGACTTCTGTTCGCTCGATAACAACAACGGTTTCACTGTGTCTGATGGCAACTGTCTTGTAAGCGCCGACGGTATCTACAACGTGGCTGTGGACATGGAGAACAAGACTATCGACGTGGCTACAGCTCATATCTATGGTATCGGTGACTGCTTCGGTGCGTGGGATGCCAAGACATTCGAGTTCTCTTATGACGTAACCACAGGTACAGCTTCAATCGTTACTTCAGCTGCAGGCAATGTACGTATGTATGCAGAAAGTGCTTACTACAACACGGACTGGTGGCGTCAGGAGTTCAATATCTATGACGGCAAGATTGTCTTCCGTGGTGACGGCGGCGATCAGGCTGCAGTTCCTGCAACTGCCGGTCAGACTGTAACACTTGATCTGTCTAACCTTACAGGTAAGATCGAGTAATACAATTTTTGGATCGGAGTCCCTGATACGGACTCCGGTCCCCTATATTTCAAATATTATGAAAAGAATTGTTTTCATGGCGGCTCTTGCTGCCGCTTTTGCAATTTCCTGCAAGAAACCTGCAACTCCGGATCCCGGTCCTGATCCGGATCCGACCCCGTCTTACGAGGCCGGCTGGCCCTCGAATTATGAGGGAGTGATGCTCCAGGGTTTCTATTGGGATTCTTTTGCAGATACGCAATGGGAGTATCTGGAAGGCATGGCTGATGACATCGCTCCATATTTCTCTCTTATCTGGGTGCCTAACAGCGGATTCTGTGACACACACAACAATATGGGCTATCTGCCATATAAGTTTTTCGACCAGAATTCGTCTTTCGGTAGCGAAGCCCAGCTCCGCAGCATGATCAAGACCTACAAAGACCGTGGTACGGGCATCATTGCGGATGTAGTGATAAATCATCACAACTCAGATGGATGGTTTGATTTTCCGAAAGAGACCTATAAGGGGGTTGAATATCAATTCAAGTCCACTGATATCGTCAGGGACGATGACGGCGGAAAAACTGCGGCTCAGGCTGAAAGTCAGGGACGCGACATCTCGAAGAATAATGATACAGGTGAGGGCTGGGACGGCTGCCGCGACATGGACCACAAGAGTGTCAATGTGCAGAATATCTGCAAGGCTTATGTCGATTATCTGAAGAACGATCTTGGCTATGCGGGTTTCCGCTATGACATGGTAAAAGGTTATAGCGCAATGTATACAGGCATGTACAATGCATACTGCAAGACACCGTTCTCTGTAGGTGAGTATTGGGACGGTAACCACACTGTTGTCGAGAATTGGATTACAGGCACTAAACGCGATGGCGTGATACAGAGTGCCGCCTTCGACTTCTGTTTCCGTTATACTGCCCGTGATGCTGCAAATAATGGTTCATGGTCAAGGCTTATGGACCAGACTTCCGCCAGCACAGCTTATGCCCGTTACGCTGTCACTTTTGTCGAGAATCACGATACGGAATACCGTTCTGCATCCGCTCCGCAAGATCCTGTCAAGAAGGATACTCTGGCAGTGAATGCGTGGCTTCTGGCCAATCCCGGCACACCGTGCGTCTTCTATAAGCACTGGCAGGCATACAAGAAAGATATCAAACTCATGATAGCTGCCCGTCATATGGCAAGAATCAATAACCAGAGCCAGTTCAGCGATCTTGCGAAGCAATCGTCATATGTTGCCCGCAGCGTGAAGGGATCGAACGGCTCTCTTCTGGTTGTATGCGGCACAGGTTATAGATTGTACAATGCACCTGCTGGTTACAGACAGATACTCGAGGGGCATAACTACAGGTACTTCGTCTCCGGTGATTGCGATGCATCTTCGTGGGATGCAACTGTCGCACGTATCGAAGAGGAGGAGAAGGAAGAGCCTTTTGACGGGGAAAACGCCACCGTATACGTGAATGCGGATTTCACCCCTGTCTATTTCTATATCTGGGACAGCAACAGCAATACTCAGCTGAACGGTGACTGGCCAGGTAAGCCGATATCGTCCTCAGTGACGAAGTTCGGCAAGAAGTGGTATACTCAGACTGTTCCGATCGGTTCTTCCAAATATTATTTCAATATGGTGATCAACCAGGGTTACGAAAAGCCTCAGACATCAGATATCAATCGTATCAGTTCTGACAGGTTCTTCGAGTGCAAGCTCTCAGGCAGCACCATACAGTACGTTGACGTTACAGAACAATATATCAATCAATAATGAAATATCTGAAATCAAATATCGCGTTTGCTGCCCTTGCAATTGTCATGGGCTGCGCATGCAAGCCTCAGGGAAACGATCCGGTGCCGGATCCTGATCCTGATCCTGTTCCGGTCAAGAACTTCTTTGCCAAGGGAGCCGATCTGGGTTGGGTGACCGAGATGGAGGCTAAAGGCTATAAATTCTATAATGCCCAGGGTCAGGAGCGTGAGTGCACGGCTCTTATGAAAGAACTGGGCTGCAATGCGGTGCGCCATCGCGTATGGGTCGATCCATCAGTAGGGGAGACTCACCAGAATTATTGCGATGTAGAAGATCTCCTTGTGAAGGCTAAACGTGTACAGGATCTGGGTATGAAACTCATGGTGGATTTTCATTATGCGGATGGCTGGGCCGATCCAGGCAAACAGCCTATCCCGGCGTCGTGGAATGACCATGGAGTGAATGCGCTTATGAAAAACGTTGCCGATCATACGAGATCTGTACTCTCCACTCTTAAGGACAATGGTGTCGATGTCGCTTGGGTGCAGGTAGGCAATGAGGTTACCAATGGCATGTTATGGGAAACATGTCGTGTCAGTGGTCAGGAGGCAAAGAACTTCGTGAAAGTGTTCAATGAAGGTGCCAAGGCTGTGAAGGAAGTGTACCCGGATGCCCAGGTAGTGCTCCATATCGACAACGCGTGGAAGACAGAAACGCTGAAATGGTTCTTTGACCTTGTCACCAATGCCGGTGCCCGTTTCGATGTTATCGGCCTTTCACTCTATCCTTCGTATTGGGAGAGTGGCGGATATCCTGCATGGGAGACAAAGGTGAAGAAGGCTGTAAGCTATTTCAACACCTTATACAATACCTATAAGAAACCGGTGATGCTTGTGGAGTTCGGTATGCCTGCATCCGAACCTCAGAAATCGAAGGATGCTCTCCAGTATATTCTGGACAGCACGAAGGGTATGGACTATTTCAAGGGTATATTCCTGTGGGAACCGGAGAGCGAGAAATCACGAAACGGTTATGACTATGGAGCCTTTGCAGGTGGCAGGCCAACCATCGCAATGGACCCTTTTGCGACAGCCCGGTAGAGCCATCGCCTCAGCCGGACACTGACAAGTATGGTCTGGCTTACACATTCGATTCTTCGGTCATTCCTCAGATACATCTGAACGTGCCTCTGGATCAATGGAACACTCTGCTGGGCTTATACGACGCAAACAACAGGACCAAACAGTACGTTCATTGTGATGTCACCTATGATAAGGATGGTGACGTTGCAACATTTGCCGATGCCGGTATCAGACTGCGTGGCAATACCTCACGCCGTCGCCCCGAGGGACATTCCGGACAGATGCATACACCCGGCTCTACAGACTGGCATCATTGTCATTTCGGAATCAATCTCCGCAAGTATGTGAAGGATGATGAGCACGAACTCCACGGCCTCAGAAAGATGAATCTCAAATGGTTCAAGGATGACGCCGATTATGTGCGGGAGTTGTACTGCTATGACCTATTCCGACGTTATGGCATATGGATAGCGCCACAAAGCACCTATGCGCGTCTGTGGCTCAAGGTGGAAGGTGATCCACGTGAGACATATTATGGAGTCTATAATATGATAGAGTCGGTGGATACGCGCTACGTAAAAGCTCGCAAAGATTTGCTCGGCAGCGATAAGGGCAACTTGTGGAAATGCCGGTATGGGGCATCATTGAGCTCTGTCAATGCGGATTTCGGCCCGGATGACGGCTCGGATACAGAGCATGTTTATGAGTTCAAGTCTGATGACAATGACTATGGAGCAGCTGAAGATCAGCTCAAGGATTTCATTCTCAAACTCAATGGCAAGGGCGATGAGAGTTTCTATAAGTGGATCAGAGAGGTCTGTGATGTGGAACTTCTTCTCAAGACATATGCCGTTAACGTTGCCGTAGGCATGTGGGATGACTATTGGAATAACAGCAACAACTTTTATCTGTATTTCAACAGTACGGACAAATATGCCTATAAGTTCTATCTGATTCCTTATGATTACGACAATACCCTTGGTACGACATTGCAATGCGGCAATCAGAACGATGCCGCCCGGCAGGATCCTTTCCACTGGGGAGTGGATGCCAATCCTCTGATCCGGAGGATACTTGCTTTCGAGGATTTCCGCAAGATATACAATGACGCGTTGCTTGAACTCGTATCTGACGATAACGACTACTTGAGTGTCAGCGGCAGCATATCCCGCTGTAAGACGTGGCAGGCATCAATCCGCGATTTCGTAAGCAATGACACCGGAGAGGATTGCGAGATAAGTGATATTCCCGCCTCATGGGGTAATCATGGCGAGTACAGGATAACCGGTGACGGAGCAGATAACTTCTTCCGTGTAAAGATCCAGTCGATAAGAAAATATTGCAAGTAGAAATGATAAGATTTAAAACCATATTCCAAATGAAAAAGTATTTGTTTCTGTGTTTCGCCATTCTTCTGCTGGCTTCATGTTCGTCATCTCAGCAGCAGGATTGGGCAAGCCGTGCAGTCGTTTATGAGATGAATGTGCGTCAGTATACTCCGGAAGGCACTTTCGCTGCAGCCTCGGAGCATCTTCCCCGTCTTAAGGATCTGGGAGTTGATATCCTTTGGCTCATGCCTATCCACCCAATCGGAGAGCTGCATCGCAAAGGTACCATGGGCTCTTATTATGCTCCAAGGGACTACTGTGCAGTGAATCCCGAGTTTGGAACGATGGAGGACTTCGACAGTTTCCTTGCCAAGGCTCATGAGTGCGGTCTGAAAGTGATTCTCGACATGGTGTGCAATCATACTTCGCCTGACGGCGTATGGAATACATCAGAGAACTATGACTGGTATTTCCGTGACGAAAATGGAAATACGATCGTAGAGTATGACTGGGACGACATCGCAAAGCTGGATTACGGCAAGGCAGAGGTTCGCCAGGCTATGGCGGACGTGCTTCGTTTCTGGGTTGATAAGGGTGTGGACGGATATCGCTGCGATGCTGCATGGAGCCTTCCTACAGATTTCTGGGCTGGCATACTTCCCAGGATGAAATCCGAGAATCCGCAGCTTTATTTCCTTGCCGAGGCAGAAAAGCCTGAGCTTAACGAGGTCGGCGGTTTCGATGCTGCCTATGCATGGAAACTGCACCATACCCTCAACGATATCGCCCAGGGTACTGCAGGCATTCCGGAACTGGTTGCGTGCCTCGATACCATGGCTACAGACTTTCCCAAGGCTTATATGCTGGCGTTTACATCGAATCATGACGAGAACAGCTGGGCAGGCACAGAGTTCGAAAGGATGGGCGATGCCGCCAAGCTCATGGCTGTTCTGACATATACTCTTCCTGCATGCCAGCCTCTGATCTATACCGGTCAGGAAGTAGGTTGGAACAAGAGATTCGAGTTCTTCGAGAAAGATGTCACTCCGGACTGGACAGCCAACGAGTATACTGAGTTCTATATGGGACTTAACAAACTGTATCATGAGAATCCTGCTCTTGCTGCCGGCAATCAGGGCGGTACTTTTGAAATCCTGAGTACAGAAAACAATACTCTGGTGTTCTCAAGAACACTTCCGGGCAATAAGGTAACTGTCAGTGCGCAGTTGGCCGAGCCATGGACATGGTCTGTCACTGTCGAATAAAGATACTGGTACTATGAAAAAATATCTTACTCTGGTCTTTGCCGCATGTTGTATTTTTGCTTCATGCTCGCAGCATAATGTAAACCTTGATAATGTCCCTGTTGCTGATGGCCAGCAGATCGCCCGCGTAGAGCCTCCATGCTGGTGGATAGGGATGAAGACGGACCTTCAGCTCCTTGTGTATGGCCCGGGCATAGGTGATGCATGTGTCGATGTAGTCGGGGGACGTGGTGTCAATGTGGGCTCGATCCACAAGGCCGACAGCAATGATTATCTGTTCGTGGATATCGAAGTATCCGCCAAGGCAGAGCCTGGCGAGTACGTGCTGCTTTTCACAATGCCTGACGGTACCAGGTTCAAATATCCTTATGTCATGGCACAGCGTCGTGAAGGCAGTGCCGAGCGCCTGAGTTTCAATACCTCCGATGCCATCTATCTTCTTATGCCGGACCGCTTCAGCAATGGAGACGTAAGCAATGACAATACTGAGCTTACTACCGAGAAAGCTGACTATGACGCATTCTTCGGCCGTTATGGTGGAGATATCAAAGGCATCGAGAACCATCTGGACTATATAGTGGATCTGGGTATGACGGCTGTATGGCCTACGCCGCTGCTCGAGGATAATGAGCCTGAAGGCAGCTATCACGGTTATGCATGTACCGACTATTACAACATCGACTCGCGTTTCGGCACTAATGAAGACTATCGCGCTCTTGTGCAGATTATGCACGGCAAGGGCCTCAAGATGATCATGGACTGCGTTCCTAATCACTGTGGCCTGTCCCACTGGTGGATGAAGGATCTTCCTTTCGAGGATTGGGTGCATGTATGGCCGGAGTATACCCATTCCAACTGTGCCTTCAGCATGCAGAATGACCCGTATGCTTCCAAGCGTGACAGGGCAAACATGGAAGGTGGCTGGTTCGCGACCGCTATGCCTGACATGAACCTGGACAATCCGTATGTACTCCAGTATTTCAAGCAGTGGGCTGTATGGTGGATAGAGTATGCCGACCTTGACGGTTTCCGTGTAGATACTTATCCATATAATGAAAAATATCCTATGGCTCAATGGTGTGCGTCAGTGCGCAGGGAGTATCCTCATATCAATATTGTCGGAGAGGTATGGAGCGTGAATGTTCCTCAGGTGGCATACTGGCAGGCAGATAATCCAAACAAGGACGGTTTCAACTCCAATCTGCCTTCGATCATGGATTTCTGTCTCCATTCTGCGATATGCAACAGTATCAATAGCGATAGAGAGCATTGGGATGAGGGTATTACCAAAGTGTATGACTGCATAGCCAATGATTTCTATCTCCATGATGTAGATAATCTCATGATCTTCCCCGGCAATCATGATACGGACCGCATAGGTGACGTTATCGGAGGTGATCCTGCGAAACTCAAGGAGGTGATGGCCATGATGGCAACTCTGAGGGGATATCCTCAGATTTTCTCCGGTGATGAACTTCTGGTACGCAGCCGCGACCTGTCCCAGGGTCATGGAGGTCTGCGTGTGATGTTCCCTGACAATTGGGAATCTGACCCTGTCATGAAAGACTGTCACGA
>JAZRXU010000049.1:0-7974 GCA_045600345.1 Candidatus Cryptobacteroides sp.
TACCATTATCGAGGAGCGCAAGCTTAACGTCGCTTCTATGGACGTTTTCAGCCGTCTGATGATGGACAGGGTCATATTCCTGGGCGTGCCTATCGACGATGATGTGGCCAATATCGTTCAGGCTCAGCTTCTTTATCTTGCGTCTGCGGACAGCAGGGCTGATATTTCGCTATATCTCAATACTCCGGGAGGTCAGGTGAGCAGCGGACTTGGCATATATGACACGATGCAGTATATTGAGCCAGATGTGGCTACAATCTGCACCGGCATGGCTGCTTCCATGGGGTCTGTGCTGCTGTGTGCCGGAGCATGTGGCAAACGCAGCGCTCTTCCTCATTCGCGTGTGATGATTCATCAGCCTCTGGGAGGTGCTCGCGGACAGGCTTCGGATATACTTATCGAGGCCAAGGAAATTGAGAAATGTCGTGCTGAACTTTGTCAGATTATTGCCGACCATAGCGGGAATGCCTATGATAAGGTATTTGCCGATATGGATCGCAACTTCTGGATGAGTTCGCAAGAAGCTAAGGAATATGGCATGATAGATAATGTGCTGATACGAAACAAATAGTGTAGATAATATAACCTAAACCACTATGCTAGAAGATAATAAACTAATAATTCATGAGACCGTACCATGTTATGCGACGGATTCTCACCAGCGTTTGCGTCCGTCCGCATTTATGGATTATGCTCAGGAGCTTGCCAACCAGAGCGCTACTGAGTTGGGCTTTGGATATGACGTTGTCATCAAAGACAAGAGAGCCTGGATATTGTCCCGTTTCCACATAATATTCAAGGAGGCCATACACTGGCGCGACAATATAAAGATAGCAACGTGGCACAAGGGTCTTAACGGGTTGTTTTTTGTGCGAGATTTTGTCGTTTCCAATGAGAGAGGTGAAGAATGTATTGCTGCCACCTCGTCTTGGCTTGTGCTTGATCTTGAGAACCGTTCACTGGTGCGTACAGACCGTATTGAGCAGCTTATTCCCGAAAATACGGAATGTCATGATGACGCAATAGCCGAGGTGGCTCCCAAAATCATTATGCCCAGGGGAATACAGCCTGAGCAACTGGGCAGCCATGTGGTCAATTATTCTGATATCGACTGTAATGGCCATACGAATAATGTACGTTATGTAGTGTGGTCTATGGATGCTGCAGGCCCTGAAATCACATTCAAGCGTCCTGTCAGGGAACTTTTTATCAATTTTAATAAGGAAACCCATCTGGGAGAGACAGTTGACCTGTATCGCCACATTGACGAAAGGGAGGACGGTACAACGCATGTCACTGTAGAAGGAAGGGTGGAAGGAACGCAGTCATTCTGCTGCAAGTTAGTTTTTTAAACGGATATGATACTCTTCAGAAACGATTACCAGGCCGGATGTATCCCAGAGATACTCGAAATGTTGTCAAAGACCAATATGGAGCAGACTCCCGGCTATGGTAGGGATGAATATTGTGCTAAAGCGGCGGAGATCATTCGCAAGCGTTGCGCCACTCCCGATGCGGATGTACACTTCCTGGTAGGAGGTACGCAGACTAACGCTACAGTTATCTCAGCTACTCTCAGACCTCATCAGGGGGTTCTTTGCGCCTCTACAGGTCATATAGCCGTACATGAGACGGGTGCGATAGAGCATAGCGCCCATAAGGTTCTTACTCTTCCGTCTGTGGATGGCAAACTATCTGCCGCAAATATAGAGACTGCTATGTGTGCGCATTTCCATCAGGACGGTCCTGAGCATGAGGTGCAGCCTGCAATGGTGTATGTATCTTATTCTACAGAACTCGGTACCCTTTACTCAAAACAGGAGCTTATGGATATTAAGGCTGTCTGTGCGAAATGGGGGCTCCCGCTTTTCATAGATGGTGCGCGTCTTGGTTATGGACTTGCGTCAGCAGCTTCTGATATCACTCTTGAACAGCTTGCATCTCTGGCTGATGTCTTCTACATCGGTGGAACCAAACAGGGAGCGTTGATAGGCGAGGCTGTCGTTATAAACAATCCGGCCATCAAGAGGGATTTCCGTTATTTTATCAAGCAGAATGGAGGACTTCTGGCTAAGGGACGTCTGCTGGGCATACAGTTCCTGTGTCTTTTCACGGACGATCTTTATTTCAAGTACGCCGCCCAAGCTGATAAACTGGCTGCGGAACTTACGGAGGCTTTTGAGAAGAAAGGCTACAGGATGTTCGCCAAGAGCCCTACAAACCAGATTTTCCCTATCATACCAAACAGCGTGATGGAGCGTCTGTCCAGGGACTTTACCTTTGAGAAGTGGTGTGATATCGATCCTGACAATGCAGCATGGCGCATCTGCACCTCCTGGGCCACCTCTCCAGCCGCAGTCTCTGATCTGATTTCCAAATTATAGTATTTGAATCTTTTACAATACAGTTTTCGAGACAATAGGGGTGAATTTTGAAAAATCCTGCGGCAGCAGATAAGATTTTTCAAAAGAGTGGGTGCTTGGCACCCCTCGTCGAGAAAATAGTATTATAAAAGATTTCCAGCTGGATTACTTTCGGAAGAACAGCGATTTCTGCTGTTTTTTCTTTGTCATGTCGCGCTCGACGAAGACAGGCTTCATGTCCCTCGGATCTATGCCGGTGGCGAACATGATGGATGATGTGGTCATAGGAGTAGGCATGAAGTCCTGCACCTGGTCCATCCATATGCCTTTCAAGGCTGGATTGGTGGAGAGACGTTTCATGTCGGCAAGAGTACATCCTGGATGGGACGATATGAAATATGGCACCAGCTCCACGTGCTTTCCTTCCGCACGGTTGATCTTGTCGAATTCTCGCCTCAGTACCTCGAAATACTTGAACGAAGGCTTGCCCATGTAGTTCAGGACATTCTTCTCCGTATGCTCCGGAGCCACCTTAAGACGTCCGGATGTGTGAGACATCATCAGGGAGCGCAGATAGTCGCGGCCACGTTCGGTGGAAAAACCGTTCTCGTCGAGGAAAAGGTCGTAACGCACGCCACTGCCTACGTATGCGTGCCTTACACCTTTTACGGCGCATACCTTGTCATACAATGCAAGTACCCGGTCGTGCGAACGGTCGAGGTTCTTGCATGTGTTGGGAAACAGGCACGACTGCCGTTTGCATTTGGCACATATGTCGCGGTTCTTGCCCGCCATGCCGTACATATTGGCAGTCGGGGCTCCAAGGTCGGAGATGTTGCCACGGAATGAAGGCATTGCTGCCAGGCGGCGGACTTCGGCAAGTATGGACTCTTCGCTGCGACTCTGTATCACTTTGCCCTGATGAGCGGCTATTGTGCAGAAGTTACAGCCGCCGAAGCATCCTCTGTGCGTGATGATGCTGTCCTTGATCATGTCGTAGGCAGGAATCCTCTTGTCCTTGTAGCGCGGATGGGGGAGCTTGGTGAAGGGAAGGTCCCAGAATGAATCCATCTCGGCTTCGGTAGATGGGGGAAGGGTAGGGTTGACCTGTACGTATCCATCACCCACGGGTTCTATCATGGTCTGCGGAGAGGCCACATTGGAATTGAGCTCAATATAGTGAAAGTTTTCGGCGAATGCAGCCTTGTCCTTGAGGCATTTCTCATAGCTGTGAAGCATGATTGTGCCTTCCTTGACTGTCGGTCTGCCTTTTCTGTAGAAGGCGAACTGCGGAAGGGACTCCATCTGGTGGCGGCTCCATCCTTTCTCGATGGCTCTGGTTATGGATATCATGGGCTTTTCTCCCATGCCGTAACATAGCCAGTCGGCTCCGCTGTCTACCAGAATAGATTTCATGATGGAATCGCTCCAATAGTCGTAATGGGTCAGGCGCCTCAGGGATGCCTCTACGCCTCCGATCACCACAGGCACTTCCGGCCATATTTCCTTCAGTATGCGGGTATATACCGTCACTGCGCGGTCCGGTCTCATCCCGGCCTTGCCTTCCGGGGTATATGCGTCATCGCTGCGCAGACGTTTGGCCGCTGTGTAGTGATTGACCATGGAGTCCATGGCTCCCGAATTCACGGCGAAATACAGGCGGGGAGCTCCGAGCTTGCGGAAGTCGCGCAGATCGTCACGCCAGTTCGGCTGCGGTACTATGGCTATGCGGTAGCCGAATGACTGCAGGTAACGGGCGATGCATGCTGTGCCTGAGCTTGGATGGTCGAAGAATGCGTCGCCGGTGAAAAAGATTATATCTATATAATCCCATCCCAGTTTCTGTACTTCCTTTACCGATGTGGGGAACATGTAATCCATAGGTACAAAGTTACAATTTAATAATTATAATCCTTAATTTTGCAGTTGAATATCGCCAGTTATGAACTTTGCAGTCTTGACTCTCGCTGTGCTTGCGCTTTCATCTGTGCAGGTGCATGATACTTTGGATGTTGCGCGCATATCGCAGCCTCGGAACATTGCTACGGCCAGCAGTGCTCCTGTGCAGCGCGTTTCTTCTGTCCAGATGCAAAGGCAGGGTGCTGTGACTCTGACCGAGGCTCTTGGCTCATTCGCAGGCGTCCGTGTAGTGGATTATGGCGGAATTGGAGGGCTGAAGACTGTGAATATACGCAATTTCGGCTCTGCTCATACCGGAGTTTATTATGACGGCGTTGTGATCTCCAATATTCAGAACGGTCAGGTCGATATCGGGCGTTTCAATATCGAAGATCTGGAGAGTGTGGTTGTAGATATTTCCGGCTCGGATGATATATTCCGCAGTGCCCGTCTCTGTACCAATGTGGGTACGATGCAGCTCACGTCAGCGCGCCCTGTGCTCGACAGCTCAGCTACAAGTGTGTCGGTACGCATGCGTTATGGCTCGTTCAATACGTACAATCCGTATGTCAGCCTTAAGCAGAGGCTTTGCAATGGGTGGAGCGCAGGACTATGGGCCGATTATCTGAATTCCAGGGGTGAATATCCTTACATGCTGCGCAATTCCTCTCTGGTGACGCGCGAGATTCGTATCAACAGCGATGTGGAGTCTCTGAATACGGCTTTGAATGTCTGGGGCGATATGGGTGACAGGGGCGATCTGAATATCAAACTGTCATACTATGGCAGCAGCAGGGGACTTCCGGGCAGCGTGGTACTGTATACCCCTAATGACAGGGAACGTCTCTGGGACAGGGATATATCGGCAAGTTCGCTTTATGATGTAGGAATCGGTAGCCAGTGGCGCCTGAAAACTTCTCTATCTTATGTGAGCAGGTGGAACAGGTGGGTGAATGACTGGCCCTCATTCAGAGACGATGACAGATATCATCAGCAGGAGGGTGCCCTTTCTATGGTGGGGCTGTGGTCGCCAGGTCCGTATCTCAGTGTTTCAATTGCAGAGGATATGACTGTCAATACTCTGGGCTCCAACCTTCCTCATTGTTTCTTTCCATTGCGCCTGGGATCGTATACAGCCCTGTCCTGCAAATATGAGAATGCCCGTCTGACTGCGGTTGCGACAGTATTGGGGACAATAGTGGGGGAGCAGTCGCGCGGCGAGGGAGCCGACATGGCAGGAAGTTCCGACGGTTCCGCGCCTCTGCGCTGGCGTATTTCCCCTTCGCTTAGCGCTTCGTATCGTCTCTTGCATAGCGAAAACCTGCGTATACGCGCTTCGTTGCGGGAGAGCTATCGGCTTCCGACATTCAACGATCTGTATTACCCTCGCATAGGCAACAGGTCCTTGAATCCGGAAAAGGCATATCAGAGCAATTTTGGACTTGCTTGGGACCGTGAATGTGGAGATCATTTTGTATCTTTGTCGTGCGATGGATATTTTAACATGGTGAAAGACAAGATAGTGGCTGTCCCGTCCATGTTTATCTGGAGCATGAGGAATGTGGGAAAGGTGCTGATGAGCGGTGCGGATGTGTCGGCATTATACAAAGGGAGAATCTGTGGGTGGCTGACGCTCGATGCAAAGGCGGGGTATTCTTATCAGTATGCGGTGGATGTGACGGATCCTGATGCAAAGAATTATGGTCATCAGATAGCATATACGCCACGCCATAGCGGGAATGCCTGTGTGATTCTGGAGTTCCCATGGATGAATCTGGGATATACTCTCAATGCAGCCGGGGAAAGATATTCGCTCGCGCAGAATGTTGAGGATTATCGTCTGGAACCGTTTGCCGATCATTCGCTGAGCCTAAATGGATGTTGGACTTTCGGGCGTAGACACAGCTGGAGACTGGACGCATCCCTGGATGCCCGTAATCTGGCCGGGAAAAATTATGAAATAATAAAGTATTACCCTATGATGGGCAGAAATTATAGACTGACAGTCAAAATAACTTATTGATTATACCTTATCAGATATGAAGAGAATAAATATAGCCATAGCATTTATAAGTATTGTTGCTGCATTTGCATCGTGCAAGCGCACAGGCCCTGAAATAATACCTCCTGCACCATCCAGCACTCTGAGAAATATCATGGTGCTCAATAATGGCAACTGGGGCTCCAATGATGCCAGCGTCCGTCAATACAATTCACAGAACAAGATGGTGTCCGAGTGCCTTTTCGAAAAGGCAAACGGCGAGAAGCTCGGGGATCTGGGCCAGGATATTTTGCTGCTGGGAGAGGATTACTATGTAGTAATGAATGGTTCGAAGCTGATATGGGTGACAGATATACAGATGAATGTCCAGAAGTCCATAAAGATTGTAAAAGACGGGGTTGAGCTTGCTCCGCGTTATCTTGCTACCGATGGCGTCAAGATATATGCTTCAATATTCGAGTACGAAGGTTATGTGGCTGAGATCGATCCCGTGACATACGAATACAGGCTTGCGCCTGTGGGTAGCTATCCAGAAGGCATTGCAATTGCTGGCGACAAGCTTTATGTGGTTAACTCTGGCTATGGAATCGGCAATACCATGTCGGTGGTGGATCTCAAGAGCTTCACTAAAGAGAAGGATATTGAGGTGAACCATAATCCCAAGTCTGTGATTCCTAATTCCAAGGGAAATCTGCTCTATATATGCAGTTATCCTTATTATGGTACCTGGCCGGATAGTGTGAACACAGAGAAAACACTTCAGGTCTATGATGTCGAGAATGACATCTTGACTACTCTTGATTATAAGAATGTCATGGATATTGCCATGAGTGCAGGTGATATCCTTGTTCTGGCTATCAGCGAAGACCCGTATGCAAAATATCCTGCTGCAGTCCTTGCCGTTCACGATGCTGCCAATAATAAGAAGATTGGCGATATCGTCAAAACAAAGATTGATAAATATTACTCTTTGTCAGCTGATACATTCTGGGGCTATATCTTCGTGGGTCAGTCTGATTATGCGACAAACGGAGATGTGAAGGTATTCAGCGTAAACGGTGCACAGCTTGCATCGTTCGACAGCAAGGGAATAAATCCCCAGAAATGTATTTGTCTGTAGTTCTATGCTTCTCAGCCTTTTATATGTGATAATCTGCGGTATTGCACTGCCTGTCGGCGGTGTGCAGATGCAATATCTGTGGCGTAACCAGCTCGGCGATATCTATTCCCTGGGGCTCGGCAGTGCTGCTTGCCTTGGTGCCGCCACGGCGACAATGACTGGATGGTGTTCGCTGACTGTCGGTGCCTTCATATGTCAGGCCGTGTGCGCGGTGTTTGTGTCGCTTATAGCGTTGAGGCTCAATACTTCGAGGCTGATAACCTTCGGTATCATTTTCGGCACGTTTATCGGGTCTCTGGGAACTATTGTAGTTACCAATGCCCCTACCGGTGACCTGCTTAAGCAGTATTATCTCTGGGGCGCAGCCAATTTCAAGCTTTCTGGAGTTACAGCCTTGGATATAGCGATCAGTCTGGCGATGTTCGCAGCGGGCCTTGCAACGGCTTTTTACTGTGCAGGTCGTCTGACACGTCATTTTAAAGGGGAAATAGAACTTTCCAATTGGTCCAAGGCCTTGATACTCTTCATGATTAGTATACTTGTGACCAGTGCGGTGAGCATTTGCGGCACCATAGGCTTTATTTCGCTCG
>JAZRXU010000050.1:0-3670 GCA_045600345.1 Candidatus Cryptobacteroides sp.
AGAGCGTACATTGTGAGATATTTATATTCCAGGCCATAATATATCAGGCTTTCGGCTGAAACCCCCGCAGCCATCAGGTTTTTTATCTCTATCAGCATTCCCGCATCGAGACGCTCCACCAGCCGCTTGTCTATGCGTGCACGTCGTGTCTCGCGGTCCACTACCGTTGCCATAAAAAAGGTCTTCTGCGGCAAGGTGAGTTCCAGACATTCGTTGTCGGCAAGCTTGTATTCAGGTTTCGTGACGGCCTCGATATAGAGGCCACTGCCGCCGCATAATATCGGAACGACTTTACGGGTACGACAATCTGCAAATGCTGCGGAGAAGTCTCTCTGGTACTGGCATATGTCATAGCGACTGCCTGCAGGCACTATATCTATAAGGTGGTATGGGATTTCTCCGTATTCGTCGAGATCCTTGCCCGTTCCGAGGTCCATGCCAATATAGACCTGGCGGCTGTCTCCGCTCAGTATTTCTGCTCCGGTGAGGCCGCCAGACGGGTCTGCCGCTATGAGCTCGTTGAGTTTTCGGGCGAGAGCTACAGCGAAATGAGTCTTACCGCTCGCTGTCGGCCCCATTACACATATAAGGTCTGTCAGGCCTGTCTTATATGCTTCTAGTAGTGCACAGACATCCACGGGCTCGGCATCCGGAATCGGAGCTGGCGGTGGGATAGGTATGAACTCTTTCTTTGACATGAGCCCAAAGTTAGCGAAAAATATTAACTTTGCGGTGTGAAAAAGAAGAGCAGCATAGAGATCAGGAATAGAAGGGCCTCATTTGATTATGAGTTTATTGAGACCTTTCAGGCAGGTATTGTGCTTACCGGCACGGAGATCAAGTCTATCCGTGAAGGTAAAGCTTCACTTGTAGATACTTTCTGCTATTTCAATAATGGCGAGCTGTATGTCAAGAACATGCATGTCGCAGAATATTGGTGGGGCAGTGCTTGGGGGAAACATGATCCACGCCGCGATCGCAAGCTTCTGCTCACGCGCAAGGAACTTAATAAGCTCCAGCGTGCAGTAAAAGAAAAGGGGCTCACAATAATTGCCGTGAAACTGTATATAGCGGACAATGGTTATGCCAAGCTGCTCATAGCCCTGGCCAAAGGTAAGAAGGAGTATGACAAGCGTGCCACCATCAAAGAAAAAGACCTTCGCCGCGAGATGGAAAGAGTTTAAAAGAAAAGACCAGCCCCCGAGAGCTGGCCTTTTGCTTAAATGGCAGATTCTTGTTAAAGATTTGCGTTCATTGATTTCCAATCTTCAACGGCAGGAACGATGCCGAGATTGATGATCTCCTCGCGCATCTTGATGAGGTGCTCGTATGAAGTCTGGAGGTCAGCCATTTCCTGAGCTGTACCCTCTGGTTTGACATAGTGTACACCCTCAGCGTCAATGACTGTAGGCATAGCCATGAATACGTTCTTGTAACCGCAAGTATCGCAGTTTACGTAGCAGCCTGCCGGCCAGGTGAATTTCTCACCGCCCATAGCTGCCTCGATCATCTTCACAGCCTGATATGCAGGGCTCTGGAATGAGCTGCGGCCACGTAGTTTGATAATCTTTGAACCGCCCTGCACAGTGTCGAGCTTGATAGATGCCCACTGCTCTTCGCTGATATTGAACTCTGCGAGATGTTTGCCGTCAACGAGAGTTTTTGATGCAAATACAGCCATTGCCTCGCCGTGACCACCATAAGTGTATGCGTTGGTTACCTTGCACTGCTGTACGCCGCATGCAGCTGCGAGGGCCTCCTGAAGACGGGTTGAATCGAGAGCTGCGAGTGAAGTGAGCTGGTTTGGCTTGAGGCCGCTGTGGATAAGGGCCGTGAGAGCTGTCACGTCAGCAGGGTTGAAGATGACAACAACGTGTTTTACGTCAGGGCAGTACTTTGCGATGAGGTCGCCGAATTCGGCAGCAATCTGGCAGTTGCCTTTGAGAAGATCCTCGCGGGTCATGCCTTCCTTGCGTGGAGCTCCACCTGATGAAATGATGTATTTTGCATTGGTGAATGCCTCTTCAGGGTTAGTTGTATAAGAAAGATTTGCACCAGGGAATGCGCAGTGGCACATTTCCTCATAAACGCCATGAACACCTGGCTCGAAGATATCGTAAAGACAGATGTTAGGAGTAAGACCGAGCATAAGAGCGGTCTGAACCATGTTGGAACCAATGGCTCCACCGGCACCCACAATAAGGAGTTTCTCGTTTGTTAAATAGTTCATATTAAAAAATTTAAAGTTTTCAAAAGCAGTGCAAATTTACAAAATTTTCGCAGATTGGAAAAGATATTGTATATTTGCGGAACTATATGGGACTATATCTACAAAAATCTCTTGATAACGATGCCGACATATACGTCTGGCAAATCACAGAGACTGAGGAGCAACTGAAATCGATGTGCTCCATTCCAACCGCCGAGTTGGAAGAAATTTCAATGTATGCAAGCGAGAGCCAGAGAAAACAGAAACTCGCTGTACGTTGTCTTCTGGAAGAAGCATTTGATGAGAAGGTATATCTGAATCACCATGACAATGGCAAGCCTTTCATCGAGAATGAAGCTACAAATATCAGCATTACTCATACAGACAAGTATGTCGCCATCATTCTTCATAATGAGGATGATCTGGGCATTGATATCGAGTCTCTCGATCGTGATTTCTCTGCTGTAGAGGCCAAGGCGCTCAGCGAGGATGAGATAGATGACCTTGAGGAGGATCATGATGAGAAGAACGAGCAGCTCGCCATCTACTGGTGCGCGAAAGAAGCTATTTACAAACGAATGAGTGTAAATAAGGTGGACTTCGCGGAGCAGATTGAGGTGGAGCGTTTCAATGTCCGTAATGAAGGTGAGCTCGAGGCTACATTCATTCATAAGGACGGCTACGAGGAGGAGTTTGAGCTGGAATATATCACCTTCGACCGCCACGTTCTCGTGTGGCTCGTCGGTTAGTATTTTCCTACACGGATAACTGCAGTCAAGCAGTTGCGTGTTAGATAGTTAGGTTTAAGGACGGCGGGGTGTTTAACGCATTTCCCGCCGTTTTTGTCTTTGTAAAATCGGTCTATGACGCATGTCAGGGGCCGATTTTGTGATTTACACGTGTAGGTTTTTCACAACACGGATAGCTCTGCATAGATTTGCAACCGAAGGATTTTGTGAGGATGAAGGCAAGTCTGGGACATATCTTGTGGAGAACTGCACTTTGGGTGTTTGCAGGGTGGATTGTGTTGTGGTCAGTGTGCTGTTCTCCTGTGCGTAAACTCAGTTCAATGCGCGCAGACAATGCTTCGGCTTGCCTGACTCTCCCTCCTGCATTTCCGTCTTCTCCCGTGTCGGCCTCCTTTGATGCAGAATCGAAGCGGGACACTGTGCGTGTGGTGAATATGGATGGACATGAAATGTTTCTGATGAGCGCAATCAGGGATGATGACGGCAGTATGGTGGCCAATGAGGTTCTGGACGCTGCAGTGGTTGTCGCAAGATTCAGAAATGTTGCCGAAAGGAACGGCCGCGTGGATATACGTTTCCAGATAATGGTGCCGCAGGCTCTGCATGACAGAAACTGGCAGTTGCGCTATAGCCCTACCATGTTCATCATGGATGATTCTCTGGCTCTCGACAAGGTCATTATCACAGGCGAGCAGTATCGCAAACGCCAGTT
>JAZRXU010000051.1:0-3544 GCA_045600345.1 Candidatus Cryptobacteroides sp.
CAGCTCAAGAACTTCGACAAGGCTCTTGCCGAGCTTCGTACCCGTCTGTACAACCTCGAGTACAGCAAGTACCTCGACAGCATCTCAGCTAAACGCAAATCGATGGTGAGCACAGGTGACCGCAGCGCCAAGATACGTACATACAATTATCCGCAGAGCCGTGTCACCGACCACCGTATCAACTGGACTATGTACAATCTTCCAGTGTTCATGGACGGCGATATCCAGGAGGTGATAGACCAGCTCCAGATAGCAGAGAATGCAGAACGTCTAAAATCAGCGGGAGAATAATATCATGACAAGAAATATACTCATTGTGGGCGGCGGCCCTGCAGGTTACACTGCAGCGATATATGCTCAGCGTGCTGGCCTGCAGCCGGTTCTTTTCGAAGGAATGCTTCCTGGCGGCCAGCTGACAACTACAACTCATGTGGCCAACTATCCAGGTTTCGCGGATGGTATCGACGCCAATGTTCTTATGGGCGCCATGCGTGCCCAGGCAGAGAATCTCGGTGCTGAGCTTCGTACAGGTATTGTTACCGATATCCGCAGGGAAGGCAGGGATTATGTCGTAACTCTCGACGGTGGCGAGCAGGTGACTGCCAAGGCTGTCGTCATCGCTACAGGCGCGTCAGCCAAGTATCTGGGCCTGCCGTCTGAGCAGAAATATAAAGGCCTGGGCGTCAGTGCATGCGCTACATGCGACGGCTTCTTCTATCGCAAGAAGGTTGTAGCTGTCGTGGGGGGCGGAGATACCGCATGCGAGGAGGCTACATATCTCGCGTCGCTCTGCCGCAAGGTATATCTCATTGTTCGCCGCGATGTGCTTCGTGCTTCGGAGGCAATGCAGAAGAGGGTGTTCGATACTGAAAACATAGAGGTGCTCTGGGAGTGCCAGACAAAGGAGGTGCTTGGCGATGATTACGGCGTCACAGGTGCACGACTCGTTCGCAAGAATGGCGAGGTATTTGATATACAGCTCGACGGTTTCTTCCTCGGTATAGGCCATCACCCTAATTCGGACCTCGTGGCCGGCCTTGTTGAAACGGATGCTAACGGATATATTGTTACTGCGGCCGGAAGCACGCGAACTTCTGCCAAAGGCCTGTTCGCTGCTGGCGATGTGCAGGATACCACATACCGTCAGGCTATCACAGCTGCGGCAAGTGGTGCTCAGGCTGCAATGGATGTAAAGCAGTATTTGGATGCTGAATATGAAACATTATAAACTGATATTTGCGGGTGTAGCTGCCCTGATGGCTTTTGTAGGCTGTAAGTCACAGTTCGATCAGATTCTTTCCAGCTCTGATGTGGATCTCAAGTACAAGACCGCCATGGAGCTTTTCGAGGCTAAGAAGTACAAGAAGTCGGCATCATTGTTCGAGTCTCTTGCCATGCAGACCAATGGTACGGAGCTTGACGACACCGTGCGCTATTATTGGGCACTCAGCAACTATAAGTATAAGGACTATATCACGGCTGAGGCCAACTTCGGAAGCTTTATCGAGATGTATTCCATGAGCCCTTTCACGATGGAGAGCCGTTTCCTGAAGCTGGACTGTATGTTCCGCAGCACACTTCGATATGAGCTGGATCAGACTCCTACGAATATGGCCATAATGTCCATAAACGAGTTTCTTATCGAGTATCCGGATACCCAGTACACCGACCTGTGCAGGAAGATGCTCGACGACCTTCAGGAGCGTCTGGACAAGAAGGAATTTGAGAATGCCCGTCTATATTACAAGATGGAGGACTATGTGGCGGCCAAGACTGCCCTCAAGAATGTGATCAAGGATCATCCTGAGAACCGTTATCGTGAGGATGTGATGTATTATCTGACCAAGGCCAGCTTCAAGTATGCGCAGCTCAGCGTGTCGCATAAGCAGAAGGACAGATACATGGATTTCGTGGACCATTACTACAATTTTATAGGTGAGATACCAGAGTCCAAGTATCGCGCAGAGCTGGATAACCTGTATGCGCGTTATCAGCGCAGCACAGGCGTGAGCTCCGAAAGCAGCCGGTCTGTACGCCGTGCGGAGAAGAAAGCCGACAAGGCTGCTGAGAAAGGCCTTCGCGTAGAGGAGCGCCAGATAAACAAGGAAAAAGAAGCGGCAGTGAAGCAGAAGGATGCCCAGCTGAAATAATTTTTGAAAAATTTTGAAACTCTTTGCGTTCGTGTGGTGTATAACAGAATGTAGAGAGTTTATTTAATACATTATATTTATTATGGCAACAGAAAAGAAAGTTCCTGTAAATACCCAGACCCGCGATCTTTGCGATTTCGCGGCTCCAACAGGCAACATTTATGAATCAGTAGTTATCCTTGCTAAACGCAGCAACCAGATTGCCCTTGCAGAGAAAAAAGAGCTCAATGAGTATCTTGATGCTGTCAAGTGCGAGCGCGACACTATGGAGGAGATAGTGGAAAACCGCGAGCAGATCGACGTGTCAAAACGTTTCGAGCGCCGTCCAAAAGCAACACTCCGCGCTATCGCTGAGTTCGAGGAAGGCCAGATCTACTACGAGGACATCAAGTCAGCTGAGGAGTTCTAGAATTCTCCGATGCTCCAATCCCTTCATATACGCAATTACGTATTTATAAACTCTCTGGAAATCGATTTTCCAGAGGGTTTGGTCATTATTTCGGGCCCTACCGGAGCGGGAAAGAGTATCCTTATCGGTGCTCTTGGTCTTTTATTGGGCCGTAAGGCGGATGCTTCTGTTATTGCAGCCGATGCCGAAAATTGCGTGATAGAGGGGGTGTTCCGCTCCGATTCGCCTGCCATGAAGCAATTCGCCTCGGAAAATGATATAGAATACGATGGCGGCACTTTCATAGTCAGGCGCACAGTGGCACGCAGCGGACGCAGCCGTGCCTTTATCAATGATTCCCCTGTGGTGTTGCCTGTCCTCGAGGAGTTCGGGTCTATGATGGTGGATATACATTCCCAGCATGATACCCGCCTTCTTACATCACGGCAATATCAGCTCAGCATTCTGGATGCCTTTGCAGATAATGCAGCCTTGCTCGAACAATGCGCTGCCTTGTACGAGCAGCGTCGTCATCTGACGGGGCAGATAGCCGAGCTGGAACAGAATATCGCTCATGCAAATGCAGAGTCGGACTATAACAGAGCTGTATTCGAGCAACTCAGTGCGGCCAACCTTCGTGAAGGCGAGATAGAAGAGCTGGAACAGGAGCAGCATCAGTTGGCAAATGCCGAACAGATCAAGGAACTTCTGTCTTCATCTGCAGCTCTGCTTGAAGGTGATGAACAGGCAGATGGAGTGAACAGTTCTCTCGGCCAGTTATGTAAGAATCTAGCTAAGCTGTCGCAATTCCTTAAAGGCTTCGATGGCTTTGCGGAAAGGCTCGAGAGTGCGCGGTTGGAGATCAAAGACATTTCTGCAGAGGTTGAGGCTGCTGATGAGGCCCTCGATGCTAGTCCGGAGCGTCTGCAGATTGTGGATGACCGTCTGGGACTTCTGTATGGGCTGATGAAACGTCATGGCGCTGCTGATGAAATAGAATTGATTG
>JAZRXU010000052.1:0-6501 GCA_045600345.1 Candidatus Cryptobacteroides sp.
TGAGCGGGATAAGCACCAGGTTATCCATGTCAAGTCCGCGCGCAATGTACTTCCTGATGGTCTCACCGAAACGTATGGAGAGTTTCTGCGAAGTATCAGTAGCAATACGCTGCGGTGCATCCGGCATGAACGGATTTGGAAGACGGCGGTTGATCACTGTGCCTATGAACTCGTAAGGATTGAGCACCCCCGGATCCGTGACCACAGGCATAGCCTCCATATAGCCTATCTTCTGGATAAATGAACGAAGGTCTGCATCTGCCATCTCAGCAGAAATAAGGGTGTAGCCGAGCATACAGCCGTAGATGGACATTGCAGTATGGAGAGGGTTCAGACATGTTGTCACCTTCATTGTCTCCACCTGGTCCACTGTCTCACGAGTTGTATACAGTGCACCTCCCTTCTCCAATGGAGGACGCCCGTTGGTATATTTATCTTCAATCACCAGGTACTGCACTTCCTCCGCATTCACGAAAGGAGCAGTAAAGGTCTTTCTCTCTGTGATTATGGTCTCATTATCCTCAAATCCATCCTCGGAGAGCATTTTCTGCACCTTCTCATGAGGGCGTGGGGTGATCTTGTCAATCATCGACCACGGATATGTCACCTTGGTTTCATCTTGCAGATATGCCAGGAACTCAGCTGGCACGAGACCAGCCTCAACCCACGCCTTGGCATAGCCCATCACTCCATTCTTAACCTTATCGCCATTGTGACTGCAGTTATCCGTACTCTGGAGCGTGACAGGGAATGCGCCTGCCTTGAATCTCTCGAACATGAGCACGCAAAGCTTACCCATCGCAAACACCGGTTGCAACCCGCGTTCAAGATCTGCCGGAGCCACGCCGTAGCCCTTCTCAGTAATCGTAAAAGTGACCGTCTGAAGACTTGGAGCACGGAAAACGTCGCAAAGCCTTGCCCAATCCTCCTCAAACTGATAGTCAGCCTTGAGACTTTCCGTCACGGAAGCAATCACCTTTTTCTCAATGTTGCCATCGCTCTGAAGGCTCACCAGCAGCGAAAGATTGTTGTATGGGCGATACGCCTTATCTATAATCTCGTAATCGAAACTTTCTGCAACGATAATACCGCGGTCATATTCACCTCTGTTGAGAATATCATTCAGGACGGCTGCATGAAAGGCACGGAAAATATTGCCCGCACCGAAATGTACCCACGTTGGCTGCTCGTGAGTTTTCTTTGCAACTGCCTCGATATCGAATTTCGGCAGTTCGTAGCCCTTCGCCTCCCACTCGTTCCGGTTGACGCCGGATACCAGGATCTCGTTTAATTTCATAGTTTATCTTATTTTGACATTTCATCCTCAACAGCAGCCATCATGCCCACAACCTGCCCGAAGGCCAGCATGCGGCCATAGAAGCCATATCCGGGGTTATAGCCATTCACGGCATCGTCAAGTATATCCTTGCCATGGTCCACACGCATAGGCAGACCCAAGCCGCCATTGGCATTGCGCCTGCGCTCTTCGGCAGTAAAGATACGTGCCAGTTCTACAAGATGCGCACGGCCTGCATAGTGCGGAGCCTCGATGAAATTGCCACCGCCCAGAACCTCGCAAGAACGCATATGCACGAAATGAGTGCGCGAAGCATATTTGCGGGCCATCTCGACCACCTGATTCTGCTCTCCGGCGCTGAGCGAACCGGCACAGAATGTAAGGCCGTTGTGCGGATTATCCACTGCGCCGAGCAGCCAGTCGATATCCTCTGCAGTACGCACAATACGCGGCAATCCCAGCACCTCCATAGGAGGATCGTCAGGATGGACACACATATTGATGTCCCACTTCTCACAGACAGGCATAATGGCATTCAGGAAATATCTCATATTCTCCCTCAATGCCGCCTTGTCTATACCTTTATATAATTCAAGGAGTGATTTGAATTTCTTGATAGGCTCCCTGTCACCCTCGCTGATATTGCCATTCACAAAACCCTGAGTCTTGACAATGATATTCTCGACAAGCTGATGCTTGCCCTCCGGCGTCATGGTCTTGTCCATTTCCTCTACTTTGGCAACCACCTCCGCAGGGAAATCCTTCTCAGCGCCTTCACGTTCAAGTATCTTTATATCGAAATATGCGAAAGTGGCATAATCGAAGTACAATGAGGTGCTGCCATCCGGCCATGGATGCTTAAGATCTGTACGAGCCCAGTCCAGTACCGGCATGAAATTATAACAGATAGTCTTGACGCCACACTTGCCGAGGTTCTCAAGACTCACAATATAGTTCTCAATAAGGTGATCCCTTTCAGGACCGGCGTATTTTATGGCTTCGCATACAGGAAGGCTCTCTACGACAGACCAGCGCATGCCGAAGCTCTCGATATAGTTCTTGAGATCCATTATTGCCTCTTCTGTCCATATCTCGCCATTTTTAACTTCGTGAAGAGCTGTCACGATGCCTTCGACACCTATCTGCCGAAGCATGGAAAGAGTGATCTTATCCTTCTTTCCAAACCATCTCCAGGTTTTTTCCATTGATTAATGTATTTTAGGTATTATTATCTGACTAATGTTCATGACAATGGCATGAAGGGTCGTCGCATTCGTCGTCAACGTAGCCATCAGGCTCATCCACGGGATGAACGACAGACTCGATGAGCACTGATCCCAGCTCTATTGGGCTGAGCACGAAATCAGGGCACTCAGCCGGAACGAGTATGGTCTCGCCACTTTTGATGCGGTAATCGCGTGTTACGCCTGCCTCGTCCTGCATCTGAAGCGACACCTCGCCTTCCGTACAGCAATATACAACGAAGCTCTCGAGCTGGTCTGTGTATATATGCATGCCATCATACAGCACAATCTTGGAAGTGGTGAACTGTGGGCAGTCTGCAAAGCAATTGACAGTGGTTTCCTTCTTGTCACTCTGCGCAGGAGCCGGGATATAGCAGGACTCATCGAACTTGCTGAAGTTGATAAGATCGAACGCCTCCTCGAGATGGGTCTTGCGGGCTGTGGCAGGATTGAGCTCACGGCCCCAGTCATAAAGGCGGAAAGTGAGGTCTGAAGACTCCTGGATCTCACACACCTGAATACCTCCATCTGCTGCATGCACAGTGCCGGGTACTATATTGATGACATCACCTTTCTTCACATGAATGACATTGAGAAGCTTGTCTGCCGTGCCGCTCTTGCAGGCATTGTAGAATTCAGTCGGATCCGTATCCTCCTTGAAGCCGGCATAAACCACCGCACCTGGCTGGGCGTCCATTATGTACCACACCTCTGCCTTGCCGAGAGAATCGTAGCGCTGCCCGCCTACCTCATCGTCAGGATGCACCTGCACGGACAGCTTGTCGTTGATATCGAGGTACTTGATAAGAAGCGGGAACTGAGTGCCGTAATGCTCGAACACCTTCTCACCCACAACACGCTCCATATATGTCTCCATAATGTCGCCTATGGTATTGCCAGCCAGATAGCCGTTCTCGATAGGAGAATCCTGAGCACCCATGTCTGCGATCTCCCAGCTCTCGCCGATGCGTTCATCTGCAGGGATTTCTTTCTCCATGCCATCCTCGCCAAGTTCTGTGAAATGTTTGCCGAGTTTATCGGCGAGATAAGTACCGCCCCATGGTCTGCGAGATCCGATAGGGACGAATTTGATAGGATATAATTTCTTATTTATCATAGATAAATTGTTTTACTAATACACAATCTCAGATGACGCACGGCCTATCTTGCCGACAATTCTGATTGTGGCAGACGCATCTTTTTTCTTGAAGATGGCATAAGTCTTCTGAGGCTCCCATATTTCCAGATTGCTCTTGTCACACTCCCATACCACACTGGCAAAACGGTCCAGGCCCATGCTTGCCGTCTCGATGCCTGTTACCCGTTCAGGATTATCGCCATTATCATAAACAGCCACACGGTAAAGCCCCTGCCATGTCTTTTTGTCAGCCAAAAGTATGTTGGAAGTATATTTCACCACACCATCCTGTGTATATTCGTACACCTTACGGATTTCGAGGTGCCATGGCATGAGGACTGTGCGGACAGTGAAAGTATACTCCTTATCATTGATACTGAGATTCCTGGCCGTGATGCTTGCCGTATGTGGAACATTGTCATTGATGTCCACGTCCACGTACCAGTCACGTCCGGAAGGATTGTAGAAACTAAGTTCAGGAGCTTCCGATATGAAATCGTAGTCATACACAACCTTTCTTGTAAGATTCAATTTCGCAGTAATGCCGTTAAACAGCGTATCCGGCGCCATAAACACCGGCGCAAACACCATCTTGTCGCAACTCGACAACGAAAACAACGTTGACAGAAGTGTAAGCACCACTAAAAATACAAAAGAAATCTTTTTCATAATACAAGGTTTGATGCACAAATATACAAATTTGGCAATGATATCTGCACTTAATATTCTTTTAGTTTCAAACGATATTTTACCGATCGCCCGTTGGGAAACACCTTCTCGCCTTCCGACCTGAAGCCCAAAAGTTCATAAGCGCTCCCCTCATCTCCATTTATCTGAGGCGCATAGCTCATGACGTCGTCAGGATGGATGTCCTCAATGAAGGCATCGAGCAGCTTGCCCATTCCTCCCTGGACACGCGTACCGGTCAGCGAGGCAAACCTCACCCATTCATATGAACACACCTCCGCTCCATCCTTGTTCCAGCGTCTCGCATTAGAGAAGCACGACACAGCTACGAGGGTGCCAATCGGGAACTGTTCTCCTCCACTTTTATCGAGAGCACCTCCGCCCTTTCTGCTTATGAAAAGGCCATAACTGTATTTGCAGCGGCTCCACCCAAAGCGATGGTTCGCCAGCATGAACGCCTTCGCCACATCCTGCGGGATGCGTTCCACCCTGCAATTGCGGGCAAAAATGGAATGGAATGTGGACGGATAGCTCATATCAATGTTGCAGAAGGTATTCGTGATGCAGGTCAAGGTCGTGTGTACGGATAATGGCGGCACCCTTGCTCACGGCCAGAAGCTCCGCTTCGAAGGACTCCTGAGCGCATGTCAGAGGCGTAAGTCCCTTTTCGAGATATATCATCCTCTTGCGCGATGTAGCGCTCAACACCGGACGTCCGAAATTCTGGAATCTTTCAAGTTCATTCATTATCTCCCAATGACGTTCCATCGTCTTTCCGAAGCCGAAACCGGGATCCAGAATCCAGTCTCTCACACCTTTTCTCTCGGCTGTATCCGCCCATTTCTCAAAAAATGCATATGGATCCGGAGTCTGATCCATCGCTATATAGGTAAGATTATTTGCAGCTACGACATCGAGCATCCTCGGATCAGCCAGACCGGCATATATATCGTTGACAATGATATCACAGCCCAGATCGAGTGCATGCTCAACCACACTGGAGCGGAAGGTATCGATGGAAAACCTGACTCCCGCGCCTCCGAAAGCAGAATACAGAGCCATGAGCGGCTCCTCTATGCGTTTCCATTCGGTCACCTCATCGATAAGCTCATTTCCGGGAGCCGTACTGCAGGCTCCTATATCTACATAAGCGGCACCGTTCTCAAGCATCCAGGCCACGCGGGAAATCACCTCATCAATACCCTTGCCACCCATGCGGCTGGTTGCCACAAAAGAATTGTCAGTGAGATTGAGAATCCCCATCAATTCATATTTCGGAAGCTTTTTATACATACGTGTTTTACGAGATGACGCTATAATCCTTGAAATTGTATTTCCCTGAGCGAAGAGCCGCCAGCAGACGCGCATTATGAGGGTTTTCGAGTCCGGGGTCTCTGTCGAGAATACGATTGGCGTAGTCACGCGCCTCGCTCAGCAGGATGCCGTCCTTTGCCAATGAAGCAATGTTCAAGCTTATAGGCATGCCACTCTGCGCTGTGCCTTCAAGATCTCCCGGACCACGGAGTTTCATATCTTCTTCCGCCAGTTCGAAGCCATTGTCAGTGGCCACCATCAGGTCTATACGGCGCTTGCTTTCCTTCGAAAGCTTGAAATCTGTCATCAACACACAATACGACTGATTGCTGCCCCTGCCCACACGTCCTCTAAGCTGGTGGAGCTGCGCCAGGCCGAATCGTTCTGCGCTCTCTATGACCATGACAGTAGCATTAGGGACATCGACGCCGACCTCGATGACTGAGGTTGCCACCATGATATTCGCCCTTCCGCCAACAAAAGCAGACATATTGAACGCCTTGTCTTCGGCATTCTGCTGGCCATGCACTATAGCCACCTTATATCCCTGTTCCAGAGGGAAAGCCTCGACTATCTGCTCGAATCCCATTTCCAGATTCTTGTAGTCCATCTTCTCACTCTCGAAAATAAGAGGGTACACCACAAAAATCTGACGTCCCAGAGCTATCTGTTCCTTCATAAACTTGAAAACAGCCGACCGTTTGCCCTCATAGCAATGCATAGTCTTTATAGGGGTACGACCTGGAGGCATTTCATCAAGCACAGACACATCCAGATCACCATAAAGAGTCATCGCAAGAGTACGCGGAATAGGCGTTGCC
>JAZRXU010000053.1:0-4711 GCA_045600345.1 Candidatus Cryptobacteroides sp.
CCCCTTTCCATGCACGACATTCTTCGCTGCCCTTGACGTCAGAAGCACCGAAGCCATGGCCCCCAGTGGCATATTGCACATATTTATGAGCCACACCCGCAGCTGTGAGCGCAGAATCCAGCATCACGCTGTTGCGATAATCCACCACCGGGTCGTCGACGCAATTCACTAGGAACACAGGAGGGCAGTCGGCAGGCACATGATTCTCAAGCGACAGAGAGTCGCGAAGAGTCCTGCTGCAGGAACGCCACTCGCCGAGCAGGGCCCTGCGCGAGCGTCTGTGTACCGCAGCCTTGTCTGACATGGTGACTACAGGATACACAGGCACCACGAAGTCCGGACGCAGGCTCACGGGACTGGCCATACCTTTGGCAGCCATGAAGTCCGTATGGAAAAACTCGCCTGCGCTCATCGCCAGATGGCCTCCCGCCGAGAATCCCATTACGCCAAGACGCTGCACCCCATACAGGGATGCATTTTCCCGCACATAGCGTATGGCCCTCTGCATATCCGATATCATATCAGGATGCTGGTTGCCTCTGTATAGAAGACGGAGCATGCTGACATAGTTGAATTTGCCCAGCACACGATATTTGAGCACGAAAGCAGCTATTCCCCGGCTCTGCAGCCATCGGGCCACATCAACGCCCTCCGTCTGGTAATCATGCCAGCAGTAACTGCCGCCAGGGCACACGATGACAGCCGTACCGGTGGGATTATTCTCCGGGATGAACGGCTCGAGAGTGACGCCCTTGACCTGACGCACATCTCCTTTCCACAGGTTCACCTTGTCGGCAGCAAATACTCCGACAGTGATGCATAACGCAGAAAGAACGGATATGATGTGCGGGAATCTCATCGTTACTCCACGCCGTTGATCCTGTTGAGTACATAATTGTGGCCCAGAATAACCTCTGCCGTCTGTATGGCCGTCAGAGGCACACCGCAGAAGCCATGAAGATTGTTGTTCTGACCGGTGAGCAGCAGATTGGGGATCTTGGTCACGACAGGAAGCTGCGACAGGGCCATGTTGTTAGCATCCTTGCTGTAGCCGCACATTGTGCCTTCCTTGGCGTTATAGAAATCACGGACAGTGACAGGAGAAGCCGTGTTGATATCGGAAATACACTCGCGGAAGCCGGGATATATTCCCTCCATATAATCGAGCAGCTTGTCTGCACACTCCGCTTTCCATTGCTTGTACTCCTCGCTGCGATGGCCGTAGGTAGTATCTGCAAACCTCGCACATTGGCACCATTTCATAGGAGCCGTGACTATCATATGAGTGGCATACTCACCCTGATCCGGATCCGGAGGAGTGATATACAGGAATCCAAGAGGCCACTGGGCATCATCATAGCCGAAACGCCATACATCATCGTATCTGGCCATGAAATAGCCCGCAGAGTTGAAATACCTGAAACTGTTCGGCTTGAACTTGATATTCACCGTAAAGGCAGAATACGAGTTCGGAATCTCGTCAAGACGCGTACGATATGGCTTAGGAAGAGCCTTGGGGTCATCGAAGAGCGGAAGCAGCGCGCACGGATGTATGGCGCTGATATAATAATCGGCGCTATATGAGCGTCCCTTCTTTGTAGTGACGCCTGTTATCATGCGATCCTCGCTATGTATATGTTCTACGGGATCGGCCGCAACGACAGTTCCGCCATTCTCGCGAATGAAATCCGCAAGCGTGTCGGCAAACTGCTGGCTGCCGCCTTCGAAACGGCTTGCGCCATTGATATAAAGCACTGATACTATGGCATGGATATATGCCGGGGTCTCGCCTTCCACCCCGCCATACAGCGGGTTCATATACGAAACCACACCTCGCAGACGCCTGTCGCTGATATATTTTGCCACAAAGTCGCTGGCAGGCATCACCATATCGCCATACGGCATGGTGAAGAACTCGCTCTGAGGGCGCAGATGGAACATATCGAGGCTGTCCACTATGGCATAAAGGGCATCCACATAGTTCCTGATACTTTCCGCCTCATCGGGGAACATTCTGGAAAGGTTCTCGACATAGGCTTCCCTGCCCTGAACCATCCTGTAGCAGGAATTATCCTCTGCGAAGTTCAGAAGGTCCGTACATTGAGGGTCCACATGCACCACATGCACACGGTCCATGATACCCAGATACTCGCATATGCGACGTATATTGCCTCCGGGCTGCATACCGCCTATCACATGCATACCTGTATCGAACACCTCTCCGAAGCGCTTGAAACTCTGCAAGCCGCCGCCCACAGTGGCATTCTTCTCGAGTACGGTCACCTTGCAGCCCTCCTTCGCCAGTATGGCACCTGTGAACAGGCCACCGAGACCGCCGCCTATGATTACTACGCTTTTATCCATGATTCCGATTCCTTTTTCTGTTTGAATATGATTTCGGCAGGCACGAGTGAGCTGCACGTCACTATCGTACTGACTATCACGCCCAGCATGCCGTGAGAATTGGTATTCTGGCCTGCAAGCAGCAGATTCGGCACTTTTGTACGATACGGCACACGCCCGGCTGCTCCCAAGGTGATATCCTTGGCCACGCCATACATCGAACCCTTCTCCGTACCTGTATAATCCAGATAAGTCAGAGGTGTAGATGTATAATAGCTATCCACGGCGGCTATGAATCCTTTCTGATGACGTTCCATCTCTGCGAGCAGATGCTCCGCATGCACACGCTTGAACTCCTCATAATCTGCGCCTCTGCGTCCTATCCTTGTGCCCTGCCATTTCGCCACTTCCTCGAAATTCATATACGACAGCACCACACCGCTCTCAGCCCACACAGCCATGTCTTCATGACACATATGCATATACAGGAAGCCTTTCGGCCAGTCTTCACCTGTATAATGCCCGCAGTCCCACGGAGTATTCTGTGCATAGCCGTAATAGTTGGTATTCATATACGGCATGGTGTTCTTCTTGAACTTCACATACAGCGCAAATATGCCGGAAGTCTGAGGAATACCGTTTATGCGCGCACGGAATGCCGGACGTATCATCTTGGTGTCCAGCAGTTCAATCGTACGGGAAGGATGTATGGTGCTTATCACATAGTCCGCAGGATATACCTTCTCATCCTCGGTCTCGACCCCTGTAGCCTTCTGGTCGTCACACTGTATCTTCACGACCTTCCTGCCGGTCATCACCACGCCGCCCATTGCTTCTATGCTGCGAATCAGCGACACCGCTATGGCATCACTGCCGCCCGCAATGCGGAAAGCACTGTTATTATAGAAATCCATTATGAAGGCATGCTGCGAGAATGGGGTTTTGCCCCTCTCAGCACTGTATAGAGGCAGATCTCCTGCCAGCACATTGCTCAGCATGGGATCAGTGAAGAGGCTGTCCAGCACCTCGTCCATAGCTCTGAGCTGGTATTCCGTATTGGCAGCCAGATCCCTATTGTCAGAAGTCAGGGATATCAGCGACGATGCCGCCGCAATCCTGTCCACTATCCCGACATATCGCACAAGATTATCCTTCTGCGAAGGGAAATACGTGCTCATGCGCTCAATGAAAGCCTCGCGTCCCACAGGGAAAGTGAACCTTTCGCCTGCAAGCGACACCGTATTATATGCATCCTGGTCAAGAGCACTGAGATGTACATCCTTGTCCAGGCCCAGATAGTGCATCATGCTGTCCATGGTCTGACCTGGAGCGGCCGACCCTATGAAATGCATGCCAGTCTCGAACTTGGCGCCCTTGCGTACGAAACATTGCAGGCAGCCTCCAGCCTGAAGGCCCTGCTCGAAGACGGTCACATCATAACCGTTCTTCTGGAGTATGTAAGCACAAGTGAGTCCGCCCAGACCCGACCCTATGACTGCAATCTTCTGTCTATACATCCTGCTCCACCTTATTTGATATCTCAGCATACCTGCGCTGGAAATATTTTCTCATAGCCGAGGCCTGCTCGCGCGGAGTCTGGCCAAGCTGAGACAGCTGCTGCCGAGTGATGCGTTCGTCTATCTCCACATGGATAGGTCCGCGTCGCATATAACGTCCATGTTTGGGCAGCACCTTTCCACTGCCATATATAATAATAGGTATAATATCCAGATCCAGCTGCTGTGCACAGTAGAACGCCCCCTGGCGGAAACGCTGCACTTCGCAGTCAAGGGAACGCGTACCCTCGGGATATATGGCTATGCTGTAGCCACGCCTTACCAGCGAACGCAGATGAGGCATTATCACATCCATCCCCGAGCTTGCAGGCAGGAACTCCGCATGACGTATTGCATAGCGGTATACAGGATTCTTCCACACCCAATCCGCAGTCAGGACTATCATCTTAGGGGTGGTGGCAAGCATAGGCACCAGGTCGAGATGGCTCTGGTGGTTGCATATCATGATGGCCGGCTTCTCGAAAGTCTCGCCATGGGGATTCACGCATTCATATCGCGTGCCCGGTATCTTATGAAAGTTCAGAAGATATCGCGCCATGAAATTGAGTCCCCTGTGAAGATTATATTTCTTCTTCTCCGTGACGGGGCCTATGCTGAGATATATCATGCACATAGGCGTCATCACTGCCATACACCAGAATATGAAGAAGATGAGAGAGTATATAGTGCGCAGAGCCGCGGCCAATACACGCAATATCATGCGTGGATAGCCATAAACCACAGCGAGAAAGCATAAAATGCAATTAAGGAGAGTTATGCGGGTGAAGTCCAGTCCGGGACGGAAATGCGAC
>JAZRXU010000054.1:0-8611 GCA_045600345.1 Candidatus Cryptobacteroides sp.
CGCTCAGGTTACAAACTCATCGATGAACGGTAAGATTACCGATGCATCCGGTGAGGCAATCCCAGGTGCGGCTGTAATCGCAGTTCACACCCCATCAGGTACACAGTATTATGCTGTGTCAAACAACGATGGACGCTACTACATCAATGGTATGCGTTCAGGTGGTCCTTACAAAGTTGAGTTCACTTGTCTGGGTTATCAGAAGACAACCTACACAGATGTAGTGCTCAACCTCGGTGAGGCCTTCCCTATCAACGTTGCCCTTGCAGACGAGTCTACATCTCTCGACGAGGCAGTTGTTGTATCGGAGGCTACTACAAAGTTTGTCAACGAGCGTTCTGGTGCTGCTACCAACGTGAACAACCAGCAGATCACAGACCTCCCTTCCATCAGCCGTAACATCACTGATGTTGCCAAGCTCTCTCCTTACTACAGCGGTAGCGGTATGAGCTTCGCAGGTTCTGACGGTCGTACATCAAACTTCACAGTCGATGGCGCCAGCTTCAACAACAACTTCGGTCTGTCTGACAGCCTTCCAGGCGGTGGCTCACCTATCTCTATCGATGCCATCGACCAGGTACAGATCGTGATCTCCCCTTACGATGTACGCCAGAGCGATTTCGTGGGCGGCGGTATGAACGCCATCACCAAATCCGGTACCAACCAGTTCAAGGGTAGCGCGTACGTATTCCACCGCAACGAGTGGCTGCGTGGTGACTATGCTGATGAGCAGCCTGCTGCCGGTGCACGTGACCGTGACCGCAAGACCACTTACGGTTTCACCCTCGGTGGTCCTATCATCAAGGACAAGCTCTTCTTCTTCGTAAACTTCGAGCGTGACGTTGTTCCTACAGTGGTCAACCGCTGGCAGGCTTCTGATGACGGAAAGGCAAACGCAGATGCATACATCTCCCGCGTTACAAAAGCCGACATGCAGAAAGTATCTGACAAGCTTGCCGCTCTGGGCTATGACACAGGCTCATACACTGACTTCCCTGCCAACGAGAGCAATACCAAAGTTCTTGCCCGCCTGGACTGGAACATCAACAACAACCACAAGGTTGCTCTCCGTTACAACTACACCATCAACCAGAACTGGATCAGCACCAACGGTTCATCATCAGCTGCCACCACACGTGCTACGGCAAACCGCTTCTCACAGTATGGTATGGCATTCTCGAACTCCATGTACTCTATGCAGAACAAGGTACATACATGGTCAGTCGATGTGAACAGCCGTTTCTCTAACGAACTTTCAAACCAGTTCCTCGCTACATTCTCTATGATCGATGATATCCGCGGCACGAATTCAAGCAAGTTCCCATTCATCGACATCCTCGACGGCGAGGCATATGAGGACGGTCTTTTCCTTCCATATATCTCTGCAGGTTACGAGCTCTTCACATGGAACAACGCAGTTCACAACCGTACTCTCAACATCAAAGATGATGTAACATATTTCCTCGGCGCACACAAGATCACAGGCGGCGTCAGCTACCAGTATCAGTTCGCCGACAACGCATACATGCGTAACGGTACAGGTTACTACCGCTACAAATCTCTCAACGATTTCCTCGAGGAGAAAGCTCCTGAGACCGTATGTTATACATATGGTTACGAGAACACCCCAGATCCTGCCAACCCATCTGCAAAGGTTCGTTACCACAAGATGGCCATCTACGCTCAGGACGACTTCAGCCCTGTTGACCGTCTCTCCATCACCGCAGGTGTACGTCTCGAGACTATCGTCTTCAGCAACAAAGATCTCATGACCAACCGTGCCATCTTCGAGCTTAACAACCCTGAAGGCAATGCTGTTGTAGGCAGCGACGGAAAGACTATCGTAGCAGCTAATCCTGCCAATGCAAATATCTATGACGGATACCGTATCGACACTGGCAAATGGCCAACCACACGTATTCAGGTATCTCCTCGCGTAGGTTTTGTATATGACATACTTGGTGACAACTCTCTGAAGCTCCGTGGCGGTACAGGTCTCTTCACCGGCCGTCTCCCACTCGTATTCTTCACCAACATGCCTACAAACTCAGGTATGGTACAGTATCAGTGCAAGATTCAGACAGCAAAGGACGGCACTCCTAACGAAAACCTTGCTGCTTTCGCAGGTCCTATCCTCTCTTCTGACGACATGCTCACCAAGATCAAAGAACTTGGTTATCCACGTGAGGTACACCCTGAGGATGGTACACTGCCTTCTTCTATCTCTGCTGTAGACCGCAAGTTCAAGATGCCTCAGGTATGGAAGACTTCACTCGCTATCGACTACGCCTTCCCTACTCCATTCCCTATGAGCATCAGCGTTGAGGGTATCTTCAACAAGACTGTAAACCAGGTTTGCATCCAGGACTACAACATCAAGTCTCCTGAAGGCTATGTACGTTTCAATGGTCCAGACGACCGTTTCATCTACCCTAAGGAATATAAATATCAGTATGTAAATGGTTCAAACAAAACAGTTGACGCTCCTTCCGCATACGTTCTTACCAACACCAACCAGGGCTATGGATGGAACGCCAGCGCTACATTCAAGATCTCTCCTGTGAAAGGTCTCGACATCCAGGCTACATACGCACACTCTGTACAGAAAGAGCTTACAGGTATGCCAGGTTCTGATGCATCTTCTGCATTCACCTACATCCCTACAGTCGATGGTCCTAACCGTCCTAAGCTTCACAACTCAAGCTATGCAGAGCCAGACCGCTGGTTTGTGGATGCTACATGGCATGACAAGGGCAACAACCACTGGACTGTATTCGTAGAAGGCTGGAGAGGTGGTTCGAACTACACTTACATGCTCTCTAACGACATGAACAGCGATGGCTACAACTACGACCTCATCTACCTCCCTTCTGACCGCAGCCAGATGCACTTCAAGTCAGAGGATGACAAAACCCGCTTCTGGGCTTATGTAGACAAGGATCCATACCTCAGCAAGATCAAAGACAACTACACTGAGGCCTACAGCGTATACAACCCTTGGACTACCCGCGTAGACTTCAAGTGGGCTCACGACTTCAAGATCAAGGTAGGCAACAGCACCAACATTCTCCAGCTCAACCTGAACATGAAGAACGTCATGAACATCTTCCACAGCAAGTATGGCGTTTCCAAATTCATGAACAGCAAGCTCGACGGTGGACGAATCCTCAAATACGAGGGTGTAGATGCTGAGGGATATCCATACTACTCTACTCCTGCTGCCGTAAATGGTCAGACAGAGACTTGGGTGACAAGCAAGGCTATCGGTCAGTGCTGGTATGCTCAGGTGGGTATCAAATACATGTTTAACTAATCCATATCCGATAAAAGTATGAAAACATCAAAAATTCTTACAACGCTTGTAGCCGTATGTGCACTTGCCATCGGATGTACAAAAGAATACGCTCAGCATCTCGACGACATCCAGCTCAGCCACACTATGGTTGCGCTCTCCGCAAAGGAGTTTGACGTATGCGAGGTGATGGTCAATGCAAAGGCAGGATGGAAGATTGAGACTGAGATTCCATCATGGCTTTCTGTAACCCCGACTGAAGGTGCCGCAGGTGAGACGAAAGTGATTATCACGAATCCAGCCGGTACAACATTTCCTATCGTCAAGAGTAATAACGTTACTCTGAAGATCTCATGCAACGGCAAAACCCAGTATCTCATGGTACAGCAGGGCGAATCTGCTCCGCTCAACGACGAGAGTACAGCATTCACTGCTGATGAGGTGATCCAGAAATACAACGATGGTGTACTTTCACTTGGCATGGAATTCTATGTCAAAGGTGTAGTAAAATCTGCAGCTATCGACACCGGATATGGCAATGCGGAGTTCTATCTTGTAGTTAACGATCACCCTGGCAACGACTTCGAGCTCTATCGTTGTATGGACCTCGGCGGTGAAAAATTCACCGACGCCAACAAGGTTAAAGCCGGTGACTCCGTAGTAGCTTATGGTTCTCTCACCGAGTACAAAGGCCTTCTCGAGCTCGCACAGGGCTGTAAACTCATCAAGATCACCAAATCTGAGATTGAGCTTAAGAACGAGGATGAGCTGACTGTCGACAAAGATGGTGGCGAGATCACTGCCAAACTCGTTGTTAACGGCGGCGATTTCCGTTTCGGCAACGCTTCTGATTTCATTACTGTAAAAGAGGTCATCAACATCCCTGAGGAGAAGAACGACAAAGGCAAAGTCATCAACCCTGCAATGACAGGCGTTGTTCTCAAGGTTGCTGCAAACGAAGGCGGTGCACGCGAAGGCACGATCGACTTCATGTCAGGCAATTCCAAAATCACTGCTACTATCAAGCAGGAGGGTTCTATCGTTGAGCTTTCATGCGCAGACTTCAATGCACAGGCTGATGGCGCATCTCTTTACAAGATTTCAGGCTTTGTATACAACAACACAGCTGCAGGTCATAAATTCGACCTCACCAACTATGGCAATTTCGACGTTAAAGATGCTTCTGGTGCTGCTTATGTATATGGTCTCGGTGCTAAAGGTGATGTAGCTGCACTCGGTATCAAAGAGTTTGACATCATCACTGTACAGGGTACTCACTCTTCTTACAAAGATGCTCCTCAGATGGGCAGTGGCCAGTACGTAAGTCACAAGTCAGTAACTAAGGTAACTGCCGCAGAGGTAGCTGCTCTTGCTGATGATGACAAAGCTGATCCTAAGAATTACATCTGCCTGACTGGTGTTGTAACCAACGACACAGCTACCGCATCAGGTCACAAGTTCGACCTCGAGCAGTATGGCAACTTCGCTCTTGTTGATGAGAGCGGTTCAATCTATGTTTACGGTGTAAGCACCGGCTGGAATGGTGAAACCAAGAAGTTCAATACTCTCGGAGTGAAAGAGGGCGACACCATCACCATCGTTGCTTACAAGACCTCATACAATGGCGCTGCTCAGGTAGTCGGCATGTATGTATGCCACACTCCAAAAGAGTAAACAAACCGACAATAATGTACAAAAAAGAGCTCTTTTGAGCTCTTTTTTGTATCTTTACACCTAATAAATATACTTTAACTATGAGCAAATCTGCAGTTATCGTCATTGACATGCTCAATGACTTCGTACACGGGCCTATCTCTTCGCCTCGCGTTCACCATATTATCGAACCTATCAAACAGCTTTGTGAGAAAGCTCGCGCAAACGGCTGCCCTGTAATATATGCAAACGACAGCCATACCCCTGAAGTTGATAAAGAGTTCCGCGTGTGGGGTCCTCATGCTGTCGAAGGCACAAAAGGCGCCGAAATAATCGACGAACTTAAACCAGCTCAAGGTGATATCATAGTACCGAAGAAGACATACAGCGCCTTCTTCCAGACTCCGCTCGATCTTATCCTCCGCGAGTATGACGTGGACACTGTCATCATCACAGGCTGGCAGGCAGACTGCTGCTGCCGTCATACCTCAGCTGACGCATTTTTCCGCGGTTTCAATATTGTAGTTCCCAAAGAGACTACTGATACAAACACCGAAGAAGGTTATGTGGGCGGACTCGAGTATATAAAGAACATCTACGGAGCCACTATCTGCAGCGTAGAAGACCTGTTCTAATATGCCGGAAAACCTCCACCTTGTCACAGAACTCGCTATCATCCTGATAGCAGCAGGAGTATTCACTCTAATATCAAAGGCCCTCAAACAGCCTTTGATATTAGGTTATATAATGGCCGGTTTCCTTGTCGGTCCGAAGCTGGGGCTCTTCCCCATCTTCGGAGCCGAATCCATCCATGAATGGTCTGAGCTCGGCATCATATTCCTACTCTTCGGTCTGGGTCTTGAGTTCAGTTTCAAAAAGCTTCTCAAGATAGGCAGCAGCGCACTTATCACAGCGGGTGTCAACTGCATAGGGATGTTCGTGACAGGTATTATCACAGCCAAGATCATGGGCTGGGGTAATATGGAAGGTATTTTTCTAGGCGGCATGATGAGTATGAGCTCAACGACCATCATCATCAAGGCATATGATGACCTGGGCCTCAAGAACAAGCCATACTCATCTCTAATTTTCGGCACCCTGGTATTTGAAGACCTTATCGCGGTGCTCCTCATGGTGCTCCTCTCAACCCTCGCCGTTACCGGTAAATTCGAGGGGACACAGATGCTCATGGGAATCATGAAGCTTGTCTTCTTCCTTGTTCTATGGTTCCTTGTCGGCATCTTCGTAATCCCCACCATACTCAAAAAAGCCAAAAAACATCTCACTGACGAGATTATGCTGCTGGTGAGCGTGGGATTGTGTTTTCTGATGGTCGTACTCGCAAACCTCGCGGGATTCAGTTCGGCGCTCGGGGCCTTTGTAATGGGTTCCATTCTTGCAGAGACCGTCGAAGGCCAGCGTATAGAGAATCTGACCAGCAAGATCAAAGATCTGTTCGGGGCTATCTTTTTCGTGTCGGTAGGTATGATGGTGGACCCTGCCGTGATAGCCGCGCACTGGGTTCCTATCCTGGCAATCACCATTATTACCATGCTGGGAATCCTGATATATAGCAGCGCGGGTGCCATTATAGCCGGGCAGGGGCTGGACACTGCTGTCCATGCAGGTTTCACCTTGGCCCAGCTTGGAGAGTTCTCATTCATCATTGCAGGTCTCGGCGTCAGCATGGGAGTGCTCAGAGACTTCATCTATCCAGTGATAATATCGGTGTCTGTGATTACGACATTCACGACACCTTATATGATAAAGCTCGGAGATCCGGCAAGCCGATACCTTCAGAAGAGACTGCCTCAGAAATATCTTGACATCATCCAATCCATGCAGCGTGGAAATGAAAGGCAGTCAAAAGCCGAGGTCAACGTATGGAAACGCCTTCTGAAGATGTACGCTTTGAGAGTCGGACTCTATGGCGTCATAAGCATCGCTATCGTCATCGGATTCGGCGCATATGTCCCTACCCTTATCACGGCAATTATACCTCAGTTAAGTGATCTATGGGTACGCATAATATCGATGTGCATCACCCTCGCGGCTCTTGCCCCTTTCCTCTTCGGCATAGCAGGCACAGGCAAGAATGCCGCCATATGCAGCGAAACATTACTGAAGAAGGACGAGAGGAACAAGTGGCCGCTCCTTATACTTATAATAATAAAGGCTCTGATAGCCACATTCTTTGTAACGTATGTAGCAGACCAGTACATGCATCTTTCATGGTGGACATGGAGCATATCCGTAATAGGAATATTCACCGTCATTCTCCTGTTCCGCAACTTTCTACACAGCTATACCAATCTTGAAACAACATTCTTCTCCAATTACAACGCAAAAGAAGAGCTTCAACGCAGGCAGGCTCCTGTCACTACGAGCATGAATGCTGCCCTGTCGCAATATGATGTCAAGATAAAGCCTATCGAGATATCTGCAGACTTTGAATATATAGGTAAGAAACTTAGCGAAATGCCATTTCGCAAGGAAACAGGTATCAACATCATAAAGATCACACGCGGCAGCAGACATATTCTCATTCCACAAAGTGACGAAGTCATATACCCTGGAGACCGAGTCTTGGCTGTCGGACACCCGGATCAGCTGGAAAAGTTCGAAAGATTCATTGCAGAGAACACAAAAGTCACCAGCAACGAGAAAGAAATGGAAGAATTCGATGTTGCAGCCATTCCACTTACCGCAGGCTCCCCTATCATAGGGCGCAAACTGAAAGAATCACGCATGCGTGCCACAGGTTGTATGCTGGTGGGCGTGCTCCATGACGACAAGATGATCACAAACCCTAACGCCGACTACATCTTCACCGAAGGCGACACCATCTGGATCGCCGGCGAAAAATCATCCATAGACTGGTATAAATCATAGTTTGTACCTTTCAAAAGTAGTGTAGTATCAGAACCATGGACAAGCATTGTGTCATTTGTCCAGTTTGAATTTCCGCAATCCTGAGTCATAAACCCCAATTGCAGACGTGAAATTGAGTTCTCCTTTGATAAGATTGCAGCGGAGGTTATGAGACCTGTGTTTGCCGAGCAGCCCAATGATGAAGAAATCATCTACATATCTCCCATAACGTCCCGGACCTACAAGGGCCTCGACAAAGTGATCCAGCCCGTCAAGATAGATATTGCTGAAAAGCTGTGACGTCAGGTTGCCGATAGGAAGTCCCTTGCCGGGCTCGCTACAGAAAAGACTCTTGGATGGGGATAGACCTTCCCATGATTCTATGCCACCTATTCTTATACAATCCTTCAAAGGATCGTGCATGACAATCTTTTCAAGCAGGTACTCCACGAGTTGGAAGTCATATAGGTCCGACCATACCAGTTCCCCTTCGGGCACAGGTTCAAGCACCTTGCCCCATAGCCTGTCAAGGCACAGTCGAAGCAACAGGGCTCTATCAATATGCATGAAGTAACCGCTTATGTCCAGTTTCAGCACATAGCATTCAAATTTAACGGCTCCGCCGTATAAGGCCGCTGCCGTCCAAACCGGCAACAGATATGACGTCCGCTATGCGGACTTGTTAAACGGGAAACAAGTCCCCTTTAATATTCTGTGACCGCACGGACCGATTGCCCGTAGTAGCGGCTGACGTAGTTCCAGCCATGGTCGTCCGAGTCGAAGTAGAAGCCATAC
>JAZRXU010000055.1:0-9152 GCA_045600345.1 Candidatus Cryptobacteroides sp.
CGCGGAATAGGCGTTGCCGTCATCACAAGGACATGAGGCAGCAATCCATCCTGGCGTTTATTCCACAGGCGGGAACGCTGGTCCACACCGAAACGATGCTGCTCGTCGATGACTGCATATCCCAGATTCCTGAATACCACATTATCCTCTATGAGGGCGTGTGTTCCCACAATGATCCCTATACTGCCATCCTCCAGACCCGCATGTATGCGGCGGCGTTCCGCAGCCTTGGTGGAACCTGTAAGAAGAGCGCACTGTACTCCCGTAGGAGCCAGATATCTGCAAATATTGCGATAATGCTGCTGTGCAAGCACCTCTGTCGGCGCCATGATGCAGCTCTGGAAACCATTCCCATGTGCAATAAGGCACGACAGCACGGCAACCATGGTCTTACCGCTGCCCACATCTCCCTGCAGCAGGCGGTTCATCTGCCGTCCGCTCTGCATATCCTCCCTAATTTCCTTTATGACGCGTTTCTGCGCTCCGGTCAACGAATATGGAAGAGCGTTATAACAAGCATTGAAGGCATCGCCGATCTTATTCATTACGATGCCGTTGTTCCCTCGCATACGCACAAACTTCTGTTTGAGCAGAGAGAGCTGCAGCAGAAACAGTTCTTCGAATTTCAGACGCCTCTTTGCCTTCATGAGCGCATCTGTCGACACTGGAAAATGAATCTGACGAAGGGCAAAATGTATAGGTACAAGCTTCTTTCCCTTGAGTACATAGTCGGGAAGAGTCTCCTGAACTTCCGGCAGACCTGCTGCCAGAGCTGATTCCATGATCTTATTCATCACCTTGGCGGTGACTCCGGCATTCTTGAGCTTCTCCGTAGAAGGATAGATGCCCGTCATATGAGCCGCTCCTGCATCTTCAGGCGAAGGTGGAGGATCGATTTCAGGATGTACCAGATTGATAACGCCATTGAATACACTGGGCTTGCCGAAGAATGTAAACTCAGATCCCTGGACCAGCTTGGCGGACACATACTTGGCACCTTTGAAAAACACCAGTTCCATGCGTCCGGACTCATCCTCCACCCATACACTCAGACGTTTTGGATTCTCCTCTTTGTGTACAACTCTGGCACGTATCTGCACATATGCAGCATCAGGCACGATGTCAGCTATCCTGACAAATGTGCTGCGGTCTATGTAACGGGTAGGATAGAAATGAAGCAGGTCGGCCACCGACTCGATTCCAAGCTCGGATTTGAGCAGCGCCGCCCTCTTTGTACCCACGCCCTTCAGATACTGAATTTCCATAATGACAAATATACTGAATTTTTGTTATCTTTGCATAATTACAAAACGTACATTATGAATAGAAAAATAGTTGTAGGCATCACTCAAGGTGATGGAAACGGTATAGGATACGAGGTTATAATCAAGGCCCTGGCTGACGAAAGGATGCTCGAAATGTGCACGCCTGTCATCTACGGATCCTCAAAAATCTTCGGATTCTACAAGAAAACCGTCCACAATATAGAGCATATCAATACCAACGTCATCAATGACGCCAAGGATATCAAACCCAAGATTGTCAATATCGTAAACTGTCTTCCGGACAACGTTTATGTAGAGCCTGGACAGCCGACTCCCGAGGCAGCAAAATGTGCGATGAAAGCACTGGAAGTCGCTGTGGCAGATGCCAAGGCCGGCAAGATAGACGTGATCGTCACAGCTCCTTTCAACAAACGTGCAATGAATGCCGAAGGCTTCGGCTTCACCGGCCATACAGAATTTCTCGAGAAACAGTTCGGCGTCAATGATGCAGTCATGCTCATGGTAGCCGACCAGCTTAAAGTTGCCGTTGCAACACAGCACATCCCGCTTCGCAAGGTTCCGGGAGCCCTTAACAAAGAGCTGCTCGTAAACAAGCTTCGCCTCATGAAAGCTTCGCTGGAGCAGGACTTCGGCATCTATGACCCCAAGATTGCAGTTCTCGGACTGAACCCGCACTGCGGCGATGGCGGCCTGCTCGGCGATGAAGAGCAGACCATCATATATCCTGCTGTAGAAGCAGCACAGAAAGAAGGCATCATGGCATTCGGTCCATACTCCCCTGACGGATTCTTCGGTCTGGGCAACTACAGCAAGTACGATGCGATTCTGGCCATGTACCATGACCAGGGTCTAACTCCATTCAAGGCCCTCGCATTCGAGCTCGGTGTCAACTACACTGCCGGTCTTCCTGTCGTGCGTACATCTCCCGACCATGGCACTGCCTATGAGCTCGCCGGACGCGATGAAGCAGATCCACGAAGCATGATCTCCGCTATTTATACCGCTATCGATGTATTCCATAAACGCGCAGAGCACAAGGCCTTGATGGATGCAAAGCCTGTTCTCAAGACAAAGGCGGAGGGATTTGGCGAGAAAGGTGACTATGCCGAGTAAAGCTCCCATCACACTATACACCGATGGTGCAAGCAGCGGCAATCCAGGCCCGGGAGGCTATGGAGCAATATTGTCATGCGGCGCCTATGAGAAGGAACTGAGCGGTGGATTCGCGTGCACCACAAACAACCGCATGGAGCTGCTTGCAGTCATCATAGGCCTCGAAGCGATAAAATGGGGCAATGCCGAGGTCAACGTGTTCAGCGACAGCACCTACGTTGTGAAAGCAATCAATGAAGGTTGGCTGATGAAATGGGAACGCACAGGCTTCAAGAAAGCCAAAAACGTAGATTTATGGCAGCGTTTTCTTGCAGTTTACCGCAGACACCGCGTCACTTTCACATGGGTAAAAGGGCACGCAGACAATCCAAAAAACGAAAGATGTGACCGGCTGGCAGTAGCTGCAGGTGCAGGAGCCGTAGCGAAAGGCATCATCTTGCCTGAAGACAGCGGATTCATGGCCCTGAGAGGTCGTGAAAACGAAGAAAATCTATTTTAAGCATAGCCTGCAATGAACAACGCAGATCATTCAAAATACATGCAGATGGCCATTGACGAGGCTCGTCAGGGCATCCAGAACCATCATGGCGGCCCATTCGGTTCCGTTATCGTCAAAGACGGCAAGGTCATAGGCCGCGGGCACAACTGCGTACTCAAAGACAACGACCCTACAGCACATGGAGAAATGCGTGCAATCCGTGATGCATGCAGCAACATAGGAAGTTACGACCTTACAGGTTGCACATTATACACTACGGGAGAACCGTGTCACATGTGCCTTTGCGCCACCATGTGGGCAAATATCGACAAGGTGTATTACGGATGTACCATAGATGACAACGGCATGATAGGGTTCCGCGACACAAAGTTCAACGGCATCTTCGCCGGCCGCGACAAGCTCGGCGACTACCTGGTCGAGCTGGACCGAGACAAATGCCTCGCCCTCTTCCGCGACTACATCTCCCTCTCCCATATTATTTATTAATAGGGGCGGAGCCCTTAGGAATATAAAGTACCCCCTAGGCGAATCGAACGCCTATCAAAAGAACCGGAATCTTCCATTTTATCCATTAAACTAAGGGGGCAGAACAGAAGAGCGAGACTTGCCTTCCTTTTCTACCTGCAAAAATACTAAAATTCTCGTAGAATAACTATCTTTGCGACCACTAAAAGCAAAGCTAACAAAAGATTATCATGCAAATATTCATTACGATACTTCTGCTGGTCATCGCAAACATATTTATGACCTTCGCATGGTATGGACACCTCAAGCTCCAGGAAATGGACATAAGCACATCATGGCCGCTTATAGCCATCATTCTGTTCTCATGGGGAATCGCCCTCTTCGAGTACATATGCCAGGTGCCTGCCAACCGCATAGGATCACAGATCAACGGAGGCCCATTCACTCTCGTACAGCTTAAGGTAATACAGGAAGTGATCTCCCTGACAGTATTTACAGTTATCGCCATGTTCATCTTCAAGGGCGAAGCCATCCACTGGAATCACATAGCGGCATTCGCATGCCTTGTACTTGCTGTATTCTTCGTCTTCCTGAAATAATGCACACCAAATGAAGAATAGACTTACCTTAATATCCATAGCAACAGTTCTTTTATGTGCCTTATCATGCTCTCAAGATGGAGCACAAGAACTTCAGACCGGTGACCTGCTGTTCGTAGGTATCCCTGCAGACTATTCTCTGGATGACGACAGCATGAGCAGCGCCATCAGCGACGCCACAGGACATGGCGACATAAATTTCATCCACACAGCTATCATCGAAGTGGATTCGCTCGGTGCTGCATGGATAATAGATGCCACCATCAAGCACGGCGTGGACCGTCATCCTATCGACACTATGTTCAGGGACTTCACGCTGAAAGACGGAAGCCAGCCCGAATACGTTGTAATGCGCCTGCAGAACAACAGCAATGCTCCACAATATGTGGAGAACGCCAAAAAGTTCATTGGAGAGGTATATAATGAACATTTCACCCCGGGGCCGGGTCGTCACTACTGTACGGAGCTGGTATACGACTCATACATTGAGAACGGCGAACACATTTTCAGAAGCGCACCGATGAATTTCCTGGATAAAGACGGTGAAATGCCTGTCTACTGGACCCAGCTGTTTGCATTGCTCGGCGAAGATGTCCCTCAGGGTGTACCTGGAACCAATCCGCAGGAAATGCAAAAAGACCCGCAACTCGTGCGGGTCAGGATTGAAGGTTTAGGTAGGTAATCTATTTATTTGCCTACAGAAGGTGCTTAGCCAGGCCAAACAGCTTGTAAGGCATATATTTAAACGGAACGTCTATCCATGTAGGACTTACGACGATGCTGCGCTCATGTGAGAAAGCATCGAAACTACGGCGGCTGTGATAGCCTCCCATACCGGAGTTCCCGACGCCTCCGAAAGGCATGTGAGGATTTACGATATGCATGATGGTATCATTGATGCAGCCACCGCCGGACGAAGTATGCCTGATGATGCGCCATCCTTTCTTTTCCTTTCCGAAATAGTAGAAAGCAAGCGGTTTTTCGCGAGATGTGACAAACTCCACGACCTTGTCTTCGAAGCTGGTTCCGTTATCATCCATTTCGATGACAGGGAATATCGGGCCGAATATTTCTTCATTCATCACCTTCGCATCGAGTGGGACATTTCCAAGAAGCGTCGGCTCGATATAACGGTCGGACGGATCGGTCTTGCCTCCACACAGCACATCACCCTCTGAGAGATATCCGCTCACGCGGTGGAATGCCTTTCCCGTGACCATACGCACATAGTGTTCATCCTCCTGAGGATTTTCGCCATGAAGATTCCTGACCTGACGACTGAATGCCTCCACGAATTTATCCTTGACATCCTTGTGGATAAGAATATAGTCCGGAGCAATACAGGTCTGGCCTGAGTTGAGAGTCTTGCCCCATGCGCATCTGCGTGCAGCGAGCTCGATGTCCGCATCCTTATCTATGATGCAAGGGCTCTTACCGCCAAGTTCAAGAACAACAGGCGTAAGGTTCTGTGCGGCAGCTGCCATGACATCATGCGCAAGTGCAGGGCTGCCTGTAAAGAACATCATATCCCAGCGGCATGCAAACAGTTTCTTGTTCACCTCCCTGTTGCCCTGTACTACGGCAATATACTCTTCATTGAACGTATCACGTATCATAGCCTCAATTGCCCTGGACACGTTGGGAACATATGGCGACGGCTTAAGAACCGCTGTGCAGCCGGCTGCAATGGCACCGACAAGAGGGCTTAACAGCAATTGCACCGGATAGTTCCAAGGAGAGACGATAAGTGCAGTTCCCAGAGGTTCCTTGACCACATAACTGCGAGATGGAAGACAGCTGAGACTTGTGGCACGGCACTCTCGACGAGCCCATCTGCCCACGTGCCTGGCAGCATCCCTTATCTCTCCCTTTACAAGGCTGATCTCGGTAAGATACGCTTCCTTGTAGGATTTATGAAGGTCAGCCCATAGCGCATCGGCAATAGGCTTTTCCCATTTCTCCATAGCTGCAAGGAAGTCTTTGAGACGTTCTCTGCGCCACTTCACATCGAGGGTGGTTCCCGTTTTGAAAAATGCTTTCTGTGATGCCACGACAGCATCTATTTTTTCCTCCGGAGTGTTTGTAAGTGTCATCATTGTTTTCTACCTGTAAAATGATCCATGGTGTGATAGATGCCGAACACCTGACCGAAGAACCAATCAAAGAATCTCGTAGGGAGCACACCCTGCCAGAATCTGATGAAATGGAAAGGGAAAGGTATACCCTTGAAATCCACATCCTTTTCTATGGCCTTCATAATCTTGACGGCAGTCTTCTGGGGGTCTAAGATAGGAAAAATCTTCGACTGGACACCATCGAACATACCTGTATTTATATAATAAGGTGCAACCGTGGTGATTCGAACATGGCTCTTTATCTCCTGAAGTTCGATACGCACCGAATCCGACCAGCCAATGACCCCCCACTTAGAAGCGGCATATGCGCTCATACGCGGATTCGAAAGCATACCAGCAGCAGAAGCGATATTGCATATATGCCCGCTATCGCGTTTTATCATATCGCCTATTGCAGCAAGCGCAACATACATCGGAGCTATAGTATTGATACGTATCGTGCGCTCTATCTCATCAGCAGAATTATCTGCAAAAAGTTTATTGCCCGTCACTATTCCTGCGCAATTGACAAGAATATCCACCTGTCCGACTGCTGCAACAGTGGCAGCATATGCTTCAAGAACCTTTTCGTTATCAGAAACATCCACTTTGAAGCCATGCACACCGGTTCTACCATCAGCGAGAACCTCGTGCTCAGATTTTACCTTTTCGATATTCTGTTCATTGATATCCCATATAATAACAGACGTAGCACCTTTCTCAATGGACAAACGTCCCAGGAGACGACCTATACCGGATGCCCCTCCTGTGATAAGGATATTTTTACCTTTAACTATCATAACTATATAAGAATTAGGTTTTTAGCGATGCAAAGTTATGACGGATTTACCGAAAAAGGAAGTGAATAATTACTTATGTTTTGGGATTTTTGACACTTTTCACCGACCTTTCATAAAAGAAACATAAAAAAGGCAGCTGGAAAAGCTCCAACCGCCTTTAAATCAAAAGACTCCAGCTATTATTCAGCTGCAGAGCCTGCCTCCGGAAGAACAAGCATTGCAACGACATAAAGGATCACACCAGGAAAACCTGCTGTGAAAACTGTAAGACATGCATAGATAAGACGAACGAGAGTTGCGTCAAGACCGAAGTACTCAGCAACGCCAGCACATACACCGGCGAGTTTCTTGTTTGCTGATTTAGTGAGTTTTTTTGCCATAATAGTAATATTTAGTTGATTAGTTTGTTATACATCCTTTCAAGCACCTCTACATCACCGGAAGAATACAGCTCCACAATTCTGTGCAAAGACCCGTCTGTTGGTTTATAAAGTCTCAAAGTCTGCGCCGCTACCGCAGGAGCAGGATTGATAATGTTGACATCAGATCCCGCGACTGCACGGATGGCATTAATAAGGAACGGATAATGCGTGCATCCAAGCACCAGGTTATCTGCTCCCGCAGCCAGTAACGATTCCACAGAATCACGCACCACAGCCTCCGCCTCCGGGCCTTCAAGCACTCCCCTCTCCACAAGCTCCACAAAACCGCTTCCGACATGCTCCACAACTTCTACAATATCACTGTAATGGTCTCGAAGATCGAGATAGTTACCACCCTTCAGCGTTCCAGCTGTTGCAAGGACACCTATCACGCCTGTAGAAGAAGAAAGAGCTGCTGGTTTGACGGCAGGCTCAATGCCTACAAAAGCAACATCAGGCCATTCCTCCCTCAGCACCTTTATCGCCGCCGCCGTTGCCGTGTTACAGGCTACGACAATCACATCTGCGCCCTTATCAAGCATAAAGGACGTGATAAAGCGAGACCTTTCTATGATATATTCACGAGATTTCTCACCATAAGGGCAATGCGCAGTATCAGCATAATAGATGTAATGCTCATCAGGAAGCACCTTCAGAAGTTCCTTCAGGACGCTCAGTCCTCCAATTCCCGAATCAAATACACCTATCATAGAATGCAAAGATATCAATATTTTTGTAAATTTGCGACGCTTAAACCAATATAACATGAAGAAGAAAGCGATTGGCACACTTTGCATCCACGCAGGATACACCCCAGGCAACGGCGAACCACGTCAGATGCCGCTTATACAAAGCACGACATTCAAATACGACTCCTCTGATGCCATGGGCCGTCTTTTCGATCTGGAAGACAGTGGATATTTCTATACCCGCCTTCAGAACCCGACCAATGACATGGTAGCGGCCCGCATAGCGGCACTTGAAGGAGGTATAGCAGGAATGCTGACTTCGTCAGGCCAGGCAGCCAATTTCTTCGCATGTCATAATATCTGCGATGCAGGCGATCATATGATCAGCACATCCGCAATATACGGAGGCACCTACAATCTCTTCTCGACATCATTTGCAAAGATGGGCATAGAGGTGACATTCATAGACCAGAACGCCAGCGAGGAAGAGATTAACGCAGCATTCCGCCCCAACACCAAACTCGTCTTCACCGAGACTCTGTCTAACCCAGGTGTGCAGGTGCTTGACATAGAGAAATTCGCACGCATAGCTCACAGCCATGGAGTGCCTCTCATCATAGACAACACCTTCCCTACTCCTATCAACTGCCGCCCTATCGAGTTCGGCGCCGACATCGTGACTCATTCCACCACAAAATACATGGATGGCCACGGCACCACGGTAGGAGGAGCCATCGTGGACAGCGGCAACTTCGACTGGGAAGCTCACGCAGAGAAATTCCCCGGCCTCTGCACTCCGGATGAATCATATCACGGCCTCATCTACACCAGGAAATTCGGCAAGATGGCCTACATAACCAAAGCCACCAGCCAGCTGATGCGCGACCTCGGCTCCATCCAGGCTCCGCAGAACGCCTTCTATCTCGGACTTGGCCTGCAGACACTCAATGTCCGCATGAAATATATCAATGAGAACGCATTGAAAATAGCAAAATATATACAGACCATTCCTGAACTCAAATGGATACACTACCCTGGCCTCGAAGGAGACAGCGAGTACGAGCGTACACAGAAATATCTTGACGGATGCTCAGGCGTGATGGCACTGGCTCTGACAGGAGGTCGCGAATTCGCCAACAAATTCATGGATGCCCTGCAGCTCATC
>JAZRXU010000056.1:0-55806 GCA_045600345.1 Candidatus Cryptobacteroides sp.
GGGTATTACGGTTGACTTCTTCCCCATAAATACCGCTGATTCCGGTACGATAGAGGATTGGGTGAAGGCGCACGAAGGATTCTCAAAGGTCCGTTACTCTGTCACCCCTCGCACCCCGGAGCAGACCGAGGCAATGTTCGAAAGAGCAAAAGAGATCTTTGGCACCACCAGAGATCTTCGCGAGGCTGGCTACCTGCTTCCCGATGGCACACTGCTTGACTTTAGTGAGAAGAGGGGCGGAGGCCAGCCTGGCACGCGTAACCTTGACCACAGGGCAATTGGCCGTGCAATGGAGGAGATATACGACATGCAGACAGATTATCTGACCAACTTTGTGCATGATGGAGCAATCCGTTTGATGCCTGAGTCGGCCGGAATCCACTTGGCTGCTATGCCCACTGCGAAGCAGAAGAGTGTTCTGCGTGACTTCATCTATCGCTACAATGGCGAGGTTATTCTGGAAATGGACGATGCTCAGGGCTACTCTGATGCGTATGCTGAATATGATGAACGGACATCACCTACGCGCGTACTTAATGATATTAAGGCTTACATCGAGAAAGGCGTACAGCCTGTAGGTAACATGATGTTCTCTGTCACTCCTGAGGCTCAGAAGGAGATGGATGACATCGTGGCACAGGCGAAAGCTGACGGCACGTATATGCTGGCTCCCAATGGCGCCAAGTCCAACCTGAATGCAGAGCAGTGGGCCATGGTTCGTACAAAGAACTTCCGCAATTTCTTTGGGGACTGGATGAAGCAGATTCGTATAAACAAACTGCTCAACAGTAAGGCTATTGAAATTAAACCAGAGGATTACAGCGGATACGACATCCATGACGTAGCAAGTGTTAAAGCATGGATGAAGGATAACCTACGCTCCGATCAGTATGAGAACTTTGATACTAAGGACCAAGTGGAAGTTTCAAGAGTGGGTATAAATGAGGTTACCAGCCATGGTACCCAGTCAGAGGAACACATGAAGTCAATCTGTGCGATTCCTGCAATGATTAATAATTCGATATTTATCGAAGAGCAACCGAATACAAAAGGTAACGATAAGTTCGATTCATATCGCTACTATGTATGTGGGCTTAAGATTGACGGTGCTGACTACACCGCTAAGATTGTTGTAGGTGTCAAGAATGGCAGGAAGTACTACGATCACCGACTTAGCCAAATAGAAAAAGGCACCCTCATTGAAAGCCTTAACGGACTATCGAACTCCGTAGCTAATGAGAATGCCATTTCAGATGTCAAAGATAGTAAATTGGTATCTATTCTCCAAAATAATAGTTCCAAGGTTGTCGATGAGAATGGCGAACCTATGGTGGTGTACCATGGTACTCCCGACTATGGCTTCCATATCTTTGATACAAGACTGACAAGGAATAAAGGAAAGGACAATGTGGGTAGCCACTTTGGCAGTGAGGAACAGGCACTCTCTTTTGAGTCTCCTGACAAGACGTATAGCGTGTTCCTTAACCTAAGGAATCCTTATAAGGAGGACCTGGACTTCTTTGCTGACGAATATAATAATGCGTATATCGAAGCAATTCTCGACCTTGATTCCGCCTCGAAGAAACCGGAGACACATGAGTTGTTCCAGAAGCTATATGACATTTATCCCCAGTTGAAAGATGTTGAGTTGGATCCCGTCAAGATAGCTGAGCAGTTCAGAGATGATGAGGGACTTGATAACGAGGTTGGCGAAGATGGAATTCTGCGCACAAATAGTATGGAAGAGTGGGCAGAACATAGAAATGCGCTGGCTATGCTTTATCGCAATATGCTGGAGACTGAGGGCTATGACGGAGTCGTGTACAGTAATTGGTATGAGGGCAACACTGAAAGGTCAAACAATTTCAGTTATGTTGCGCTGGAGCCTAACCAAATCAAGTCTGCTACAGATAACTCAGGCGAATTCTCGAACGATAATAATGATATTCGTTACTCCGTCACTCCTGAGGAGGAAAGCTCAGATGTAAGGTACAGCCAGGCTGGCCGCGTTGATTATACAGTGCGTAACGCTAAGACCTACGATCAGATTCGTGAGGCGGGTCTAGCGTACACTCTCGGTGACGATGTGTATTCATCGATGATGATGCAGATCTACAACGCGGCCCCGGCGGATATGGTAAGCGCGATGAACCGGGAGGCTATGCGCAGTAAGTTTGACTTCGTCGGCCAGATTTCTGCAAGGCTTGCAGAGATTGCTGCCAATCCCACTCCTAGTGAGGCAGAGGCTAAACTACTGGACGACGCCGTGTCAATTCTGAGGAACACTGTCGGTCGCATGCCGAATAATGATGCGAAGTGGATGCTGTACCTCAATGGCATTGCCGGTAAGCACGACCTTGCTTCTGAGATTCAGCGTGCAGACGTGGCTGACCGTCTGGGTTTCGATCCCAAGTCCATGGAAATGAAGCGTGAGCAGTTTAATGAGAATGCTATCAACGACGTGGATATGCACTTCAGTATGTCTGCTGCCGATATTTATGCTGCATCTCTTGGCGTAAACACTGCGCTGAAAGAGGCACACGCTGATATGTATGAATCTGTTCGTGAGCTCATGAAGGCTGTCGAAAAGACTTCTGACAAACCGGCACGTCCATACGAGGATGTACTTCTGACTCTGAACCAGCTGTCTTCAAAGAACTTCGCTGACAAGGATAGATATATCCGTGATTATCTCCAGCCAATGTGGGATGTGATACGCGCTGTAGTAGCATATCATAATAAACAGAATCCTAAGAATCCTATCACATTGGATGCTGTGCAGAGTTATGTTATGTTGAAGCACGGTCTAGAGCGTAACGAGAAGTTTGCCAAGAGGGATGCGCTTGCAAAATGGGCTGCATGGTATGAGTCCATGAAGGAAGCTATCAAGGAGAATCAGACCGTGAAGGAGGCTAAGCTCAAGGCTGCTCAGGAGAGACTCCAGGCGGCTCAGGAAGAGTTTGATGAGACGCAGCGTTTGTCTGGCATGTCTCCAAAGGCTGAGGCTAAGGCTCGTCAGAAGATTGCTATGCTGGAGGACGCTGTTAAGGAGGCTCAGTATGCATCTACTGCAGACCAGGAGAAGCTGGATCGCGACTACGAGAATCACAAGGCCGCTGTAGAACGTGGGACTGATGCCTATTATAAGGAGAATCGTGAAAAGGATTACTCTGGTATTATGGCCCAGTTCTATGAGCAGAAGGCCGATGTCGTCCGAATCAAGGGTGAGAGCCGCCAACACTTCCTGGCACGTAAGCGCAATGCAAAAGTGCCCAAGTACGAGAAGCTTCATGAGGCAGAGGCAGAGGCAAGGAGAATCATCCACGATATCGAGTCTGATCTGTTTGTGTTTGGAGAAGATGTCAAAGCTTACAATAAAATTAAAGGGGTCTCTGGCGCCGCAAAGGTTACCGGCGAGACGGACCTTGTGGCTCTGCTGTGGGAAAAGATTAATGCCTGCACGAAAGAGACCCTGCGACACCAGAAGGCTTCGGGTGTTATCAGTAAAGCACAGTACGATGCACTGGCCGGTATGTTCGAGTATTATGTACCTTTTCGTGGCTTCAGTGAAGGCCAGGCATCTGACCTGTATACCTACATGACCACCAGCGACAGCGGCTTCAATAATCCTATACTGAAGGCTAAGGGTCGCGTGTCAAAGGCTGAGAATCCTTTCGGCATGATTGCTTCTGCTGCTGAGTCAGCTATCCAGGAAGATAATAAGAACGTGGCCAAGATGGCGCTGTATTACTTCGTCCTGAATAGGGGAGGCAACGGTCTGATCGAGACTACTGACGCATTCTATTCTTTTGAAGGCAAGGATGCAAACGGCAAGTCTATCTGGGTCCCTCATTATCCTAACCTTACGGGCAAGTACACTGCGGAGCAGATCGAGAAGGCATGGGATGAACTGGAAGAGCAGATGCATGCCAAACAGGCAGCTGGTCAGCCCGTTCGTCGTGGCCTTGCAAAGATTGACCTTCAGAACGCTGTCATCAAGGTGGGCGATGAGGTCGTGCCCGAGCATATTATAAAGGTTAAGGTGAACGGTAAGGATGTGGATATGCTGATTAACAGCAACCCTCGTGCCGCTCAGGCTATCAACGGTCTGCTGAATAGCGAGGTGGTGAAGGATAACGAATGGTTCAAAAAATTCCTGATGGGCTGGAACAGACTCATGTCATCCCTGGCGACATCATTGAATCCGGCATTTGCCATCCCTAACTTTATTCGAGATGTTCAATACGCACAGGTGTCCACATGGGTTGACCATGGTGCAGGCTTCACCATGGCCATGGACAAATACATTGCAAAGCTACTGCTGCCAGGTAGAATCTTCAGGCTTGTGGCTATGGAAGGCGGTGGCAAAGGACTCAATATCCGCAAGTATTGTCCCGAACTTGCTAGGCTCTATGAGGAATTCGTAGCGAACGGCGGCCCTACTGGTTATACATACCTTACTAATAATAAGGACTATGATAAGAAACTGGAGAAGTTCATGAAGACACAGAGCTCCAGAGCTCGAAAAGCCCTGCACAACGCCTTCGAGATGTTTAATGATATCATGGAAAGTGTTGAGCTCATTACCAGATTCGCGGCCTATCTTGCTGCCAAGGAACAGGGTATGAGCATCGTTGAGGCTGTAAACGCTGCGAAGGAAGTGACTCTGAACTTCAACAGAAAAGGATCCGGCAAGGCTATCGGCTGGGATGAGGCTGCACAGTTTGCGCAGAGCGACAATGCTGTCATCAACTTCATGCAGCGCTCGGCTGTAATGCTGCTTTCTGCACCTGCAGCGCTTAAACCGCTGGTTATGTTCTACAATGCGGCCATCCAAGGCCTGACCAAGTTCTTTAAGATGTACGGGAAAGCACCTGCCAAAATGACAGCCGTCTGTGCATTTGCTATGACAATGGGTGCAATGAATGCACTGACGCATGCGCTGGCCGGTGGTGGCGATGACGATGATGATGAAGTCAATGACTACTTCAACATTCCGTCATACCTGCGCAGAAAAGCATTGTGTTTCGGTGGTTGGGGAGACGATAAAAGTAAATATGTGGCCATGCCTATTGCACAGGAAATTGCTCCCTTCTATGGCCTGGGCGACCTACTTGTAACGTCTATGTTCTCGGTTGGCGGCAAGCCTAAACTGTATCCCAATGCCAGACCTATGGCTGAAATTGCTCAGATGTTTGGCGAGTGGCTTCCTTTCAATGTGGGCGAGATTGTTGCAGATGAGAAAGGTATTGCACATGGCACAATGGAGGCTGTATTCCGTGGCATAGCTGCTGCAAGCACGCCTTATTCGCTCATGACCAACAGGACATTCTATGGCGCTTCCATCCATCCCGAGAATCGCTTCGAGACAGAGGAGCAGGCCGGCCATGGCGCCAAGTGGCAGAAGGCTCGTCCCAAGACTGGCAAGGCATTCATCGAGATATCCAAGTTTTTGAACAAGGTATCTGGCGGCGATGATGTAGTGGGAGGTAAGTTGAACTTCTATCCTGACGATATCCAGTTCCTCTTTGACGATGTCATGGGTGGCACAGGCAAGTTTGTTCAGCAGGTTATTACTTATACCTCGAAGAAGGTTGCAGGTTCGGACATCCGCACGGATGAGATTCCGATTGTCAGCAGGCTGATGACAGACACCATGGAAAAGAGTCATGAGTCGTATTATACCGAAATCTTCCGCTGGGCCGATCAGTCGCTCTCTCTGATAAGTGATGACGTTAAGAAGTATAGAGAACTGTTCATCAGCAAGGATGAAAACCTGTCAGAGCTTAACAGTATGGCAAATGGTATTCTCGGTGATCTGAAGGGTATTAGAGGTAAGGACGCTACGGAGGTGCGTAAGGTAATTGAGGAAGCCCAGGCATACATGAGGAAGATCGACCCCGAGAAGTATATCCCTGCCAAGCGACTCAAGGAACCCATGATGCAAGTGTACCTGCAGCTGGATACAGCCATGACGGGAGATTACCTGCCGCCGCAGTTGGATTCTTTGCAGAAGGAAATCAAGAAGACCGTGGATCCGGAGAAGAGAAAACTTCTGATGGAGCAGCGTCTGATTCTCCAGAAGCGATTCGTTGAGGACCTGAACAAACGTCTTGATGCTCTTCGCTAAGGGTTAAGATAAAGTTGGGTTATTTGTTTGCTGGCCTACTTTTGCGCAAAAACAAAGAAGTATGCCAGTAAAACAAATACAGTTGCGAGGGATTTCGCGCACGCCTTCAGACCGCATGATTGCGGATGGGGGAGTGGCGGAGTCCCTTAATGTGTTCATCGACAACACAGAGTCAGCACCAGCTCTCCTGCCCAATGATATAACCGCTGCCGAGGGCCTGCCTACAGACAAGAAGTATGACGTCCTGTTCATCCACAAGGGAAACGGCTACACGAATTATATCTGTCAGTATGAAATGAATGATTATAGTGCGACGGCCTATATCGTAGGTGCTACAGATGTAAGAAGGATTGTTGAGCAAGCTGAATACCTCGCTAACGATTACGCGTCATACTACCACTCTGTTAAAGGAAAGTTCTTGCCAATCTCAGTAATAAATAGATTCAAAAATGCGCTAAGTGATTTTCAGGAGAACCCTAGGGTTTTGCTTCCCGGCATAACTTTCCATAGCCACAAGGAGAGAGATGAGTTTATTGGCGGCTGGCAGGCGGGGGATGAAGTGCAGTTGACCTATGAATATGAAGAGACCGGCTCGGAAGCAAAGGGCATTGGTGTATGGGATAATGGCGAGTTCAAGCCTTTCCTCTCATTGGCTGAGGGAGAGGTGTTCAAGCTCATGACATCTGTCGGTAATACCTTGATTATTTCTACATCATCTCATACATGGTATAGTCTGTACAGAGGAGGGGAGTATATTAATCTTGGCACTTCTATCCCCATGCCCAGGATTCGGTTCTCTATGGTAGAATGTGAAAGTAAGCTGCCTCCGGACCCTTGGCATACCCGGGCCATCTACGATTATCATATTGACGAGAAAACCGGCTACCAAAGCTGGAACACAAAATACGAGAAGGAGGAAGAACTTGACTCTAAGATCTATGACCTTCTGTGCGAAAAAATCATTGAAGATGACAGGCACATGAGTGATAATGGCGTGTATTCGTATCCTGTCTTTATTAACTTCGGCGTGGAACTTTACGATGGATCAAAGCATTGTGTAATGCCAATCATGATGGGAGCCGGTATATCATCACCTTACCAGATAATGGCTACCTCGACGGATTGTATGTTCGAGCCGCAGTACGAGAGGTCCTTTATCAATTTTGCAAGGACCAATGCCTATAAGATTGCTTATACCATTGAGTCCCTGCCGGACAATTGGGAACTCTGGAAGGACTTGATTGCGAATATCTCTTTTTACGTCTCTGCCCCTATCGGGCAATCATTGCCGTACGGGAAAGCGGCGCAAGCCACCCTTGTTGATACGATAGAGTGGGAAGTCGGAGCCAGCAGTGGAATTCCTCACGTGGCCAGAGCATCAATCTATGAGATAACCCTTGGCTCCAAAAAAGATAGGATGGAAACGCTTATTGAGCAGAATAATGCTCTGTACGTCCTGAAATCATTTACATTCGAAGAACTGACCAAAGTTAAGCTGAACACAACGACAGAGATAAACAGCAAGAATAAAATCCTTCAGGATGAAATAGTTTCAGAGAAAACACTTCTCAAGGACTATGAATTGTCCGAACCAGAGTATCAGTATACGGACGTACGTTCAATAAATAACAGGTTGCTGGCGTACGGTGTACATGAAAAGATCACAACAGACTCGTATCACCTGCCATGTATATCGACAAATATTGCTGCCCGAAGCCAATGGAAATTTGTGTGCTATTATAACTACGGGAGCTTGGCCTCATTAATTGGTAAGCAGTACGCATTCAATTACCCTAAACATATAGAGGAGGGGTATACCATTGAGTTTAGGTTTGTGGTGATCAAGGGCGATGCAAAGGTTGTCGTACTGAACAATGCGGTCTCAGTGAATAGTCTGGGCGGTAATAACGATACGTATGCGTTTATTACTTGCCCGTATGTGAATGCGACACATGTGCAGGTAGAGATTCGCAAGGATGCCGGCGGAACCTTCTATAAGACCTTCCAGCTAAAGCCTTTAGGATCTTCGCCGATGTCGTACTACTACGGGGACTTGGCAGAACCTTTGTTCTCGGCGTGTGAACAAGAGTCTGAAAATACGCCACTAGAGTTAACGTCTCCATGGATAAACAGGACTGATACTATCATTCTCTCGAATGTAGACTCGCCGTTTTACTTTCCAATCAGTAAGATGCAGACCTATCCATCGCCTGTCATTGGAATTGGAGCCGTAACAAAGCCCCTTTCTCAGGGACAGTTCGGCGAGTTTGAGCTGTATATCTTTACCGAGGGAGGCGTATATGTTGTAGCTATCGACCCAGATGGGTCTCTGGGTAAAAAGAGAATTGTAAGCGGCGAAGTTGCCATTCCCGGTACAATCACATCCTTGGAGCAGGGTGTACTCTTCGCAACCGACAAAGGCCTCATGAGTATCGTTGGATCCGACGTGACCAACTTGTCACCGGATATGAACGGCAAGCACTATGTCCTGGAGGAGAGCGTGGCGAAAGCACTGTCACGTGATGACAACTGGAAGGACCTAGTTCCCATCCTGCAGGACAGTACTCCTTTTATGGACTTTGTGCGCACGAGCAGCAGCATGTTCGACTATGCCAATAGCCGTATCATAATGGTATCGTCAGAGGATCCTGGCTATCACTACCTGTTGAAGCTTGACACCAATACATGGCACAAACTCTCTTCGGATGTCGTAATCAAACGAATTCTGAATTCCTTCCCCAAAGCATACGCCCAGGTGGAACTGGCCGACGGCACAACGGCTCTGTATGACTATTCACCAGAGCTTTCAAATATCAAGGCTCAGACCGGTAAGGGCGTAATCATTACGCGTCCGTTTGACCTTGGCGAGACGGATGTCCGCAAGTCCATCAACAGGCTGCTTGTGCGAGGCGACTTCGCGAAGGCTCATGTACAGCTCATCCTGCTAGGCTCTATGGATGGCCGCAAGTTTACATGGATTCCTGCACGTCATGGTAGCAGCTGGAAGTGTTTCCGTGCGATGCTCTTGCTGGACCTGGACAAGTATGAGAGAGTCTCGTATCTGGATATTGAATATGATTCTCGATTCATAAATAAACTTCGCTAAGGGTTAAGATAAAGTTGGACACCAAAACCGCGTGGCTACATTTGTTCTATAAATCAGAATAAGATATGAAAGAATTCATGAAGAAATTTTTTGAAGCCAGCAAGAAGGCCTGCTCTTTTCTGGGACTATATGCCCTGAATGAGGTAGAGTCTGTTGCGCTTGCAATGGCTTGCTTTGGTAAGATTCACCCTCTGTGGGTGCCCATGTTGGCTGTTGTACTGCTTGCGTTTGTTGTACGCTTTGTAAAAATAAACCACTCTGTTATCCCAGTCGTACAGTGGAAGAACTGGTTTGCAAGATTGATTTTCGGTCTTGTGCTTGGTTCCCTGATTGTAGTAATCTTAGCCTCTTAACCTTATGGAAAAGCGCAGTTTCATCTTCTATTGCTGTCTGGTAGTCACAGTTATCCTACTTTTGTGGGGATTCATCACACCTCCGCAAGGTGTTATTGATGGCAGCGTCTTGATTGGTGGTAGCATTCTATTTGCCTTTGCGACGCTTGATGCCGGCTTACGCGCTTTTGCCGAGGGAAGTATATTCAAGATGAAACATAGCGATACCGAGGTCGAGATCAGTAAGAATAAATAAGATAAACATATCGTGGTGGGTATGTCTTAAATCAAATCTTTACTTTACCTGGAGGGGGCACCACCCCTCCTTTTTCTATCTATGAATAAGTTCTATAAAATTCTTATTGCTATTGCAGTGGTGGTACTGATCGTTGAGGCTTTCCTGCTTGGCCGCCGCAGCGCACAAAAGTCTGAAGTTCGTGTCGATGTCAAAAGAGAAGTTGTCGAGCGTGTAAGGATTGATACGCTGCTGCAGCTAAAGCCGGTATACATCACTCAAAAGGTTGTAGATACCTTACGGATTTTGGTGCCGGTCACAGACACGGAGGTACAACCCGATGCAGATAGCTGTGCCGTGGATATCCCCATTGTGGAAAGAGTCTATAAGGACAGCTCCTATCGTGCTGTGGTTACCGGTTACAATCCAGAGCTCAAGGAGATTGAGATATACCGGCCGACAATTCTCCGTACAGAAACAATCACGAATACACTGAAGCCTCGTTTCAACTTCGGTGTACAGCTTGGTGTCGGCCCTACCTACGGGTTCATCCATCGCAAGTTTGATGTTGGCGTTTATGCCGGAATCGGATTCCAATACAATTTCTAAGGGTTAAGATAAAGTTGGGTCCGGCTCTTAGCGCTGTATTTTTGCCGCGTTTAGAAATATGTTACAATGATCAGCGCCAGAAATAAGTATATACGTCGTACGCCTGCGAAGCATCTGAACACAGTCGCGGAGCGTAATGACAAACTCGCCGACAGGGATACTGACCTGCCGATGCTTGCCAGGATAAAATCAATTTGGTTTTCGCATGATGATATGCGCAGAGCTGGCACTCGCTTGAACCGCTTCGCCTATGGCGACCAGTGGGGAGATCCGATTGAAATAAATGGTAAGACCATGACTTATCGCCAGTATCTGAAGAGTACCGGCAACGTGGTTTTGCAGACAAATCAGATCAAGAATAAGATTGAGACCATTGCTGGCGTGGTGGCTAAGGAGCAGAACGGACCGGAGGTTAGTGCTCGCGACGAAGAGAAACAGATGTATGCCCAAGTGGTTACCGAAGGCTTGAAAGCCAACTGTGACATCAATATCATGCAGGTGCTTTATGATAAATACATGAAAGCGCTAGGCATATACGGCATCGCAGTAAACTATGAGGGTCTGGAATACTTTAAGGGCGAGATGGATTCTGTCAGCGAGTTTGTTGAGCCTAACACACTTTTCTTTGAGAGTAACATGAGTGACCCCAGAGGCGAGGATATCAGTCTTATCGGCCGCTTCATGGATTTGCCGCGCAGTACATTGCTGGCGAAGTTTTCTCGTAGCACAAGAGATTACGATGTGCTGAAGTCTATATATCCTGAAGCCTTCGACCCGTTTGCGCGTCAGCGCTCCATTCAAGCAACAGATAAGATTGATGAGCTGGAGCATTCGTTCTCTTCACCTCAGGATCCTACAAAGTGCAGGGTCTTTGAAGTATGGACAAAAGAGTGCCGCCCCAAGATTCGCATGCATGACACCCAGGCTGGCGTGGAAACCATAGTGGACTACAATGACCATAAGTACAGGGCCTGGGCCAAGGCAGAGAACGAGCGCAGGATCGCTGATTGTGTAAAGATGGGTTGGCCCGTGGACGAGGCTCCTCTGATTCTTGGCGACGGTTACGGCCGCGACGAGTCTGAGAAGAATGGTCTATTCTGGGAGGAGTTCTGGTATTTCCGCTTTCTGGCTCCTGATGGCACCGTTCTGATGTCTGGCGAATCACCTTATCCGGACAGAAACCATCCGTTCACAATCCTGCTTATCCCTTTGACCGGCGGCAAAGTGTGCGGCTACCTTACGGACGCAGTCGATCACAACATAGCTATGAACCGAGCTCTCGTGCTCGATGACTGGTTGAAGCGCAGCGGAGCCAAGGGTGTTACGGTGGTGCCTAAATCAATCGTCCCCAAAGACGTTTCTTTCGAGCAGTTTGCAAAGAGCTGGACAACCATTGACGACCTCGTGTTTGTCGATATCGATGAGACCAAGAAAGACCTTATGCCTAAGGTATTCTTTAGCCAGAGCAATACCTTCGATGTGTCCAGACAACTTGACACTTTGCATCGCCTGATGGAAAATTCCACTACGGTGAACGATGCTATCCAGGGACGTGCCGCACATGCGGGAATGTCAGGCAGTATGTACGCTCAGATGGTATCCAACTCGTCAACTCCTATCAGCTCTCTGCTCACCAGCTTCCATATGTTCCTGCGTAGGATATATCTCAAGAAGATGTCCAACATGCTTCAGGAATACACACTTGACCGTTGGGAGAGAATTGCAGGAACATTGTTCAAGGATTCGCTTGAGACGAAGATCCTTGACCTCAAAAAAATTGCGAATATCCAATACGACGTTGCTGTGATTGATAATACCAATACTGCAACATATCGCGAGAAGGACGAGGAGGATCTGCAGACGCTGCTCCTCAATAAGATTATCGCTCCTGAGGAATACTTCAAGCACTCGAACAAGTCATACGCCAAGTTGATTCTTAAGGACCGTCAGGCGCAGCAGCAGGAAGATAATGCTTCAGCACAGGTGATGGCGGGCGCTCAGCGTTCGGGCGGTGGCGAGATGCAGCCAGAAGGGGAGATAGTCCCCGGCGCTCCTGGTCTCGCTCCAGATGTACAAGTTAATAATGGCCGAGCCACGATTGTTAATGAATAATCGTTATCATTCTACTTCCTTTTGTTTGTAACCTGAACCCCCTCTCATTCTTCGGCCGGTGAGAGGGGGTTCTTTGATTAGATTAGCCTTGCTGCACGGAGGCGATTCCTGATGAATGCCTTGCGGCGGATTTCTATCGCTCGCTTATCCATAGCCTGATTGCCTGCAGTATCTGGTGTATGATACCAGCACTCATTCTTCAGAGTCTGGAGCGTAAGCAGGCGACCATGGTATCCCCACAGTCCTTTGGCTCTCTTGAAACCGGCCCTATTGTATGTGATGAGCCTGTTGGTGCGGAAAGGCTCCGACACAACATAGATCATCCAGCCCTCGCGACGGTGACGTTCGTCGGCCTTGCGCATGGTTGTCTTGTAGATGTGGTTTGCCCAGGCGGTGACAAAAAGCACCGCGAGGTTCCTGCGAATGGATTTGAGTTTTTTGAGAATCTTTTTCATTGTATTAATATAATAAGTGTTGACGTTAAAGTGCGGCAAGGTTGTCATTGCTGCTAGTTCTTTGCTTGCTGGTGGTTGTGCGCTTAATCCACTGAGGCATTGGCATCTCCTTGAACGCAATCCACAGAAGGATGGCTGTGGCCATCAGCACGTCATCATGCTTGCGGCCAGGCGCTGTATACTTTCCATGGTCTTCGATATAGATGGCCAGCTCGTTGGTGCAGAGCTTGCTCGGCTCTCCCCACAACTTGTCACGCACACATGTCTTCAGGTGATCAATAATCTTCGGCTTGGTGCTGGTGTTAGTGTGGAAGCCATAGTAGCCCGTGGGCGTGTCTGTCACTTTGTCTTCCGGTGCGTGTCGGCGGTACAGGTTATCATATATTCTAGCGATGATGTCGAGGATGTACTCGAAACCATCTCCACCGGTGTCGCGGTTCTTGTCTTTGGTTTCAAGCGTATTTGACTCAATCACGAGCTTGGCGTGGCCGTACCACTCGGCTAGACGTACTGCATCGTACGCCAGGCGGTCATGGTCCACATGATAATGCATCTCTGCCACGATGTTGGGACGTGCATCCAGACCAAACTCCTGCATTTGGAACAGGCGATCCAGGACACGTATTGACGAGAAGTCTGAAGTCTCGTTCGGTCCACCGATATCCACGGCAACAACGTAGCGGTCCGAGATAGGGGAGTCGTCGGGCTCCTCCCATATGCGCAGGTTGCCTCCGCTATTGGGAACAAACTCAATATCCTTGAGAACATCCTCTCCCTCATGCGCAGCACTGATAAGGTCGCCAACCATGACAGGGTCCGTACACTCGTTTGCGATGGCCGCCACTTCGAAAGGGTCGAATACCAGCTGGCCTGCAGTTATGAATGCTTGCTCTGCTGTGGCCGGTGACTCGTTGCACACCTTGGAGAAATTCATTCTCAGGCGGCGGTAGCGATACCAGTTGATTGCCTCGAATGTGGCGCCAAGCGTCCATAGCCACCAGTAGTATCGGCCGCTATCACGCCATTTGCCGTTGGGTGTATTGTCGTTGCGATGCTCCCAGAGCCACTTGATAAACTCTTCCTCCGTCTCGCCTTTGAGCGGTCGAACATCCCACTTGATGTAGTAGAAAGGAATGAAGAGTCGTACGAGTCCTCCTTCGCCCACTTTGTCGAATGCTTTCATCCACTGGTCGTGGAAGAAGTCGTCGGCACTCTTGGCTGTTGACTCGAACACCTGCATATTCAGCTCACCGCCAATCATACCACCCTGGATGTCGGCAATGATATCGTCCGGCCTTCGCTCGGGAGTGTCAGGCCATACACCCACCTCGGAGTAGTGTGCTCCCGAGATATCTTTTGAACGGCACGAGTCTGGATTCTGTGCTGTGCCAAGAAATATCATACCGGGTAGGACCTGGTTGTTGTTACTATCCTTGATAGCAAAGGCATGGCCTGTCGTGCCTACTTGTGCAAGTTTGAGCTTCGTATCGTCCGGAAGTCCCAGGTCCCATGCAGGATATGTATCCATCGCATTCTTGAGCATTGTCAAGATGGTTTCGGACGCAGACTGCTCGTGCGCCACAATGGCAAATGAGTGATAGCAATCCCAGTGACACAACAACCAAGTCTGATAGAAGAAACAGAATGTGGATCCACCCCATTGTCGGGCTTTCAGGATGATAAGGTCTATTTCCTCACCGGCCTTGCGCATCTGTTCGCAGAGGCTCAGAACCATGAGCTGCGCCAAGTTCAGTACGAAAGGCCTGCGTGCTTTGCGGCCCTTGCCTCCCTTGATCTTGATTTGAATACAGCAGAAGGCCCAGGCGCAGAAGTCATACTTGTTTCGCAATCGTCGGAGCCGTCGCTCAATCTCGAAGTGGGTAGGGATGTCGTCCTTCCATTTGTGCTTCTCAATAAACTTGTCAATACCTCCAGCCTTGACAATATTCTTGATCAGCGGCAACCGCATCATCTCTTCTGGTACCCATTGCTCAGGTACTGCATAGTCAGGAATCCGGAGAAGGACTCGCTTCTGCCCTGTGAATTCAGCGATACCCTCTCCGGTGATAGGATTGTACTTTGCCAACAGACGTGCCCATCGCCGCCTGTTTTCCTCCTGTAGATTATGTAAGATATCTTCCGGCATCTGACATTAGCGATGTGTATTTCCTATGGATTGAAGCGCCTATTATTCCAAGTGCGAAGGCTGCAATATGGGTTATGGCTGATATCTGTGGCAGGAAGACCATTGCTACGGTGACAATGATGAAGACCATTGTCTCTTTCTTGCGCCACCATAGCGAGCGTAGGCTGGGCGTTCCGAGGCCGATATATGCATACAGAAAGTTGGATACGCCGATACAAGGCCTAAAGTAGGACAGGGCGTAAACGGCGATGGCTATTGTTGCTGCGGAGAGTATCTTCCACCATTTGATATTCTGCGGACGGAGAATACTCCACGTGGCAAGACAGTTGGCGGCAAGATGCCATAGCGAGGCATGAAAGAAACTATACAGCACGGCCTGCCATATGAATGAGGCGGTCATGTACCACTGAGGGATACCCAGGACGATGTATATCAGAACAAGCAGCACGATAACGAAGTACCTCATGTCTCTACCTCCTTACTCGTTCTGCTTTCAACTGACGTGTGATGATTGCGCGGATACGTTCTACACCGAGGTAGAACTCAGGAGCTGGCTGATTGCATATAATCACCAGTACATCTAGGCGCGTCAGATCGCTGTACGGATGCTCCTTGCGATATTTGTGATAATTTTCCACCAGCTGGAAGATGCGTCTGCGCGAACTCTCGTGCAGTTCGTCCAGAGTATCACCCTTGGCCAACCTTCCAAAAAGAATGGATGCCGTTGAGGCTTCGATATAGAATTGTGGTGCAGTCGCGTTGTGAGCTAGATATTCGCAGGCCTCTCTGATGCTTGAGAAGTGATGTTCGCGATTGGCGCTCTTGTACGCCTTGTAGAGTGCAGAATCTCTTAGTTCCTTCAGTTCTGTGTCTTTCAATCAATGCTGGCATAACAAAGTTACATTTCTTAGGGTTAAGATAAAGTTGGACACCAATTCCGCTGGATTACATTTGTCGCACAGAATGAAAATTAAAATTCAATTTGATATGACAAAGACTGATAATCAACAAGTTACCGACTACCGTGCGGAACTGATGGCTCGTGCCAGGTCTAGATTCCCTGATAGGAACTTCGATGGCAAAACGGGCGAAAACGGCGAAATTATCGAACCGGGCGAATCTCTCGAAAAAGCTATTTTCGACATTTTTGCCGAGGGGGACACAAGGAACAAAGAGATACAAGAGCTCATAGACTCCGATCCTGAAATCCGAACCCTCATTATGCACATGCTGCGCACCAAGAATGCACGTCGCGCAGTTGCTTCTACATTCGGAGACAATGTTCAGGATGCGTTCAGTGAGGAGAATCTCAATAAGAATGCGGAAGATCTTGAGGGCTGGCGCCAGCGCAAGGCTGAGCACGATGAGTTGACTGCGAAGGCCGATGAAAACTGGGAGCGTGTTCTCAATGAGATGGACGCCTGGGGAGACAAGCAGGGGATTGACGACCAGAGAAAGGCCGACATCATTGCACGCCTGCTGATTATCACAGCCAAGGGCCAGAGTAACGACTTTACCGAAGAGGACTTTGATACAATCAATAAAGGCCTTGACTACGACGGCGCAGTAGAAGGCGCTCGCCAGGCTGGTCTTGTAACAGGCCGTAACGAGCAGATTGAGGCTCGCCGCCAGAGTCGTGCTAACTCCGCACAGCTTCCTCCCGTAATGCGTGGCCAGGGTATCTCAGTGCCCGAGCAGCGCGAAGAGAAGAAGAAAGGATTCTGGGCCGAGGACTAAGTAGTAAAACCATAATCTATAATATTATGAAATTGTTCAATTTTCTGAAAACCCACAAGCTTAGCTTCCTGTCATTGGCTCTTGTGGTTTGCGCAGCGGCACTGGGTGCTGACTCCGCCTTTGCAATGGCAGTTGTTGAGGAGGTCAACCCCTCTCCCGATCCTAACCCCTCAGAGAAGATTGAGGATCGTCGCGATGCTGACGGCAATCCTGCTGAGCAGCCTGAGAAAGACGAACAGGGCAACAAGACCCAGCAGCCTGGCCGTGCTGTTACAAGGACTGACCTTCGCGATATGCGTCTGCTCTCCGACGACTTCAACAAAGATGTCGATGAGTTCCGTCGCTGGCGTTTCCCTGAGGAGACTCTCTTCCTTGCGCTGTGTACTCCTGTCAAAGTTAATGACCCTGTATACAAGCATGGCCATGTGGGCTCTACTGACCTCGACGTTATCTATGTAGGTGAGGCGCCTTTGAAAATCGGCAAAGCATCTGGCGCATCGTCAGAGTACAATGCCACTACTCAGGTTCTTACCGTAAGCGCGTCAATGTTCGAGAATGTAAACCAGTTCATGCCTTTCGGTACTGCAACCATCGAGGGTACTATCGGTTACGAGAAGACAGATGAAGGTTACGTTCCCAATGGTGAGCTCGGCGTATTCATCGAGAAACACGAGGTGGATGGCGATGTAGTGAAGATGTATGTCATCAACCCTCCTATGGCCGGCAACCCTCTCTCTGAGATTCCTCCCCAGGCTGTGTTCCACGTAGCTGCGCCTGCTTGTGCTGAGTCTCAGATGCATGTCAACTCAGATGCATTCAACCCTGTAGCTGCTGAGGATACTCTCCAGAAGAAGATTGCTACTCTCGTAGTGACTAAAGCTTCTGATGAGGCTGATACCAAGTTCGACTTCAAGACCAAGAGCCAGAAGGCCTCTGTCAAAGAGAACTTCAAACGCAAGTGTGCTCGTTCACACTGGAATGGTACTCCTTTCCGCCGCCAGGTATTCGTAAAAGAGACCGGTAACCGTGAGGAGGTATTCGGCGAGAAAGGTATCCTTCGCCAGATTACTAAGCACCTCGGCTTCACTGGCGAGTTCGGCGACGATACTCTGCTTGCAATGACAACCCTCATGTTCGGTGAGAATGCTTCTAACGATCATGCACAGGTATTCTGCGGTAAGAAAGCCCTTACCCGTCTGATTAAGCTTGTGAACTCTAATCCCAAGTACAAAGACGTCGGCAAGGTTGAGGTTAACGAGTATGGTGTCAAGATCCGTAAGTATGCGGACAACTTCGGTACTCTCGAGTTCATCTGGGCACAGATTCTCGATGACCTTGGCAAGAGCGACTACATGGCTGTTCTCGACCTTGAGCACGCTGAGCGTCCTTACATCAGCGACAACAAGGAGACAGAGCGTGATATGTCTAAGACCGGTGAGGCTCGTGAGGCTATGGAGTACAACCTCGTTCGTGAGGACTGTATCACTCTTAAGGGCCATAACTCAATCCTTGTATATCCCGCGGCTCTCGCTACAGCTGCAAGCAGGCTTAACCCTAATGCTACAACCTATGCAACATGGATCGATTCAGAGAACCTTCCTAGCGACAAGACTAAGAAGTATCTCCTGATGAATGCCTGTGGTGGCTTCGATGAGAACACTATCATTGAGTTCGACGCTGATCTGAATCAGTGGAAAGTATCCGAGGGTGAGATTGCGCTCGCCTAGTATGTAAACAGTAAGGAGGGGAAATCCGTCCCCTCCTTATGTAATAAACATATTTCGCTATGACCAAGATTTACGAATATACAATCAGCACAGTAAATACGGCACAGGTCCCTGTTACTGCCGGCAAGGCTTATCTGGTCCTGCACTTTGAGCGCGGACAGCGTGGTACTGTAGGCCAGTCCCAGTGCCCCACGTATGTAAGCCAGAATGAGATTGAACAGATTATCATCGAGAAAAGTGAACTCTTCAAATCTGGTGCAATCCGTTTGAAACGCCAGTATGGCTCCGACGAATCTGCCGCTGCCAAACCTGCGCCTGCGAAGGCCCCGGCTAACAAAGGAAAGGGCAAACTTGCCGACCCCGTGCCTGTAGAGCCGAAAGATATCCCTGCCGACCCTAAGGGTAATGACCCTATTCCAGTAGAGACTCCTGATGAGGCAGAGAATCCCATTCTTGACAGTTCCGCTGTTGAAGACGCAGAGAAACTCCCTGAGATTACCTCAAAGGCCGACCTGATGAAATTCCTCAAGTCAAAAGGCGCCAAAGCAACAGACCTGAAGAGTGACGATGCAATCAAGGCATTCATCGCAAAGAAGGGTCTTGAAATCCCTAATATCGAGTTCTAATCGTCATGGCATATCCCCTTACTACAGATAATATCATTAAGGCTGTTCGTCATAAGCTTGACGAACGGAAGATCAGTCTGGATGAAGAAGTTATAGAATACGGCGAATCAACAGACAATGAGAGCCTGGATCGCATCATCAAGATGCTTTCCGCTGAGGCTATCAATACTGTTCACCGCCTGGCGCCAGCACCGATGCTGGAGCCTACACAGACTATTACTTCTGCCGTTCCCACCGTGGAACTGCTTGCCGATGATATTCTCAACATCAAGCTGGAACAGCCTGAGAGTGAGGCGTCGAGGTGGGCTAACCCTTTCTTGAGGCTTGTTGCGTGCAGACCCAAGAATACGGGAAGGCTGATTACCGATGTTATCCCGGAGGACTCGCCGGAGGGGCGTATGCAACTGAACGAGTATGTACGCGGCACATGGGATGACCCCAGGCTCATACTCCTGCAGGGATGCAGTGCTATGGAGCCTGAGTTCATCCTGTATGGCTGCGGTGGAAAAGAAGAGTCTGCGGACTCTGCCCAGGCAGATATATCAGCATCCGACTATCTGAAGGAATTCAGTTGGGTGGAGCAGTATATCAGCCAACCCGAATCAGAAACATATCAGGTCTCGTACCAGCTTCTGGAGAACTATATCAACCAGATAACCGGTGCGGTACTGTCAGTATATAAGAACGCCGATCAGGCGAATTATTTTTTCACTCTCGCTAAAACATTCTAGTAATGAATCAGTTTGTCCAGGGGACAATCATCCCGGTCGTGTGGCGCTTCGAAAGACCCAACGGCAATAAATTCTTCATATCGATATACGATATCACTTTGCAGCTCATACATCCGCGTGGTGTAGAAAACATCATGCCGGTGGTAGGTGATGGCTTTATCACGTTCACGCTCATGCCGCAGTTGCAGAAATCCCTGGGCAAGTATAGCCTTAGGTTGAGCGCCAGCCTTAATGGTGAGCAGGTGCTGCGATGTGAGCAGAAGGATTTTCTGATGATCACATCAAAACGGTATGCTTCCACCGCTGTGGAGATGATGGCGGATGCGCCGACAGTGGAACTGCTGACCGTCGCCGAGTTCGGATTGTTCGGTGATGGCATCACAGCCGACGAGGTCCAGGCCCTGCTCAAAGACAAGGTTTCCAAGTCCTACGTTGACGATGCAGTTGGGGCCGAAGCAGAACGTGCCAAAGCAATGGAGAATGCTCTTATGCAAGAGCACTCCGAGCTGTACGGGTCAATAATGCAAGAGACGCAAAGAGCCGAAGCAGCAGAGACAGCGCTCCAAGAGAAAACCAAACACATTTCTTCCAATGGCGAGGATACTACAGAGGTTACTGGAGACTTCGTTGTCAATGGTACGAACATTGTCGATTCTATTGGAGACCTTGAAGATAAAACTGACAGCATCATCGAGGATGTAAACCAACTCCAAGGCTATACCGGATATGTTGCCAACATCGCAAAAGATGCAGAGGCCACTGCCAACAAAGCCAAAGCAATCGCTGAAGGCAAGGCAACTGGCTATGTGTTCAATACTGTGGCCGACATGAATGCTTGGATTATGCAGCACAAAGCTGAATTGCATCTTGGCGACAACCTCTACATTCGTGATACAAATGTTCCCGATTATTGGTGGGATGGCGAGCATGCACAGGAACTGGAAACACAGAAAGTTGACCTTGATGATTACTACACCAAGGAAGAGACTGGCTCCCTCTTTGCGACTATCCAAAACGTCAATATGATGGGCGAGAATCTCCAGTCCGCTATTGATAGTGTTGAAAGCACTTGCAGTGAACGCACAGAGGCTCTGGCAACAGATATCGCTGCGCTTGACGATAACAAACAGGACAACCTGACTGATGCGCAGCTCGCAGACATTGATTCAGTCCCCGACAAGGCGGACAAAATAAATGTAGCCGACTACTTCCATGAAGGTGCGGTACTGCCATATCCTGCCGCTTATAACTGGTACTCACAAATCCCTAATATCGTATCATTCCGCAAAGAGGAATATTTCTATATCGCCTTTTGTGCTACACATGACGGTGCAGAAGCGAAAGGATTGTATTATGCCTTCTTCCGTACCCATGAGAGCGACCCTAATAAGATATATACCTTCTTTAAGCTGGTGGACTTCACTACTCCCGAGGATGAATGGTATCAGTTAGGTCTGCATGTGTTTAACGAGGACTTGAGGGAGAAGGTTACGGAATTGGAAAGTGGCAAACAGAACACTCTCATCCCCGGCTCTGGCATCACCATTGAGGGTAATGTTATATCCGCAACGGGAGGTGGCGGCGAAAGTGGCAAGAGAGGTGTTATCTCACAGACGCAGACTTGGGCATCCGATTATAGCGGCTACACTATGAGCAACCTTGTATGGGGTACTATTCCGCAAGCCAACCTTGACCTATTCCTAACCGCGGGCGCATTATTCAACAATACGGCAAATGTCATTGAGAGGACTGCTCTCTGGGGCGAAACTGTTCAACACTTGCCTGGCTATTTCTATCTCAATGGACTCGGTGATATTTCATATAATGAGATGATGTTCATATATGAATTAACGAACACTGCTGCCGTTTACGAAGATGCAAAAAAAATTGCAGCAGTAGCATACAAGGTTAGAACCAATCTACCTTTTATGAATATGAGATATGGTAGAGATACCGGTCCCGAGCAAACCAATGTTGACCTTACCTCATTCTCTAGACCGCCAGCAAATGTTCTCATGTTACCTGGAAGTAACTATTACGGTGATTGGCGGGTATCGGGCCTCATGAGTGTATCTTCACTTAAGAGATTCATATGGAACGGCCCAAGAACGTGTCAAGTAGTATTCCCTTACATAAATATTTCTTCATGCAAAACACTAGATAGCCTATATTTGGCCTTTGATAACGCAAGGGGACTGCGTATAATATATCTCTATGGTCTCTGCTACTCAATAGATTTCAAGGTAAGCGCATTCCTGAGGAGAGAGTGCGTACGTTATATGATAGACAACGCAATCAATACAAGTGTGATTACCATCACCCTTCACGCAGATGCCTATGCTCGCTTGACTGATGACGATAAAGTCGCAGCAACAACCAAGAACATTAACCTTGTAATTGCTTGATGATATGATAGGAATAGAACTCATTGCGCCAGAGGGCAAGGCTCTCAAACGCATCAACGAAGAAGGCAGAATAGAATACTGCCGAGGCGGTTACTTCACCGAGGAGAGGGCGAAGGAGTACACTGAGTGTCCTCTGGAGGAATACCTTGCGTGGCAGAAAGCCGAGGAGGAAAGGCTGGCAGCGGAGAATCCATTTAATGATGAGGAGTTATAGCATAGGAGGGCAGGCTCATACTGCCGCGACTGCGAAAAATGATGTGGAACAACATCAAGCCCTATGAGCATACTTGCCCTCCGTTTTTATTTGCAGAGAAACTCCATCGGTGCAAATAAAACTGCCCTTGCGAGCGCAAAGGCAGTGACAAAAGTTAAAAACATTGCAAATATACGAATGTAAATGTTACGAACACACTAAAACACTATATTATGAGCAAGAAAGTATTTAACCTTGTAAGCACCCTCGTAGGTGCAGTCTCAACAGCAGCAGTCGCTATCGTGACCTACTGCGTGAACGACCCCGCTACTGCGGCTGCAATCAATGGTAGCATCACCGCTGGTTGTGCGGCTATCATCGCTATTTGCAAGAACTTCGTCAAAGAAGATTAAATCCCCTGGGGGCAGGCGTGGCTAATCCCTGCGCATACTTGCCCCCTTTAACTTGAAAAGACTATGTACGAACTGATATACAACACTTCCGATAGCATGCTTGTCCATAGGCAGTTGCTCATCACCCGTCTGGGATGCAAGATTTTGACCTGTATCCTCAGACGTTACTTCGGATGTTATAATTTTAGAACACACCAGTTATGAAAAAAGAAGACGTTGACGCAATCGTCATCCATTGCTCGGCAACTCGGGAAGGTAAACCCTTCTTTGCAAAGGACATCGAGAGGTGGCACAAGGAGCGAGGTTTCCGGACGATCGGCTATCACTTTGTGATTGATTTGGACGGCACGATAGAGAAAGGTCGCCCGACTGACGAGCAGGGAGCGCACGCGAATACTGCAGGTCTCTCGCGCAGCTCTTACAATAAGCATTCAATCGGCATCTGCTACATTGGCGGACTGACGGCCGACGGCAAGACCTGGAAGGATACTCGTACCGATAAACAGAAGGTCTCTATGCGCAAGCTGGTGGAGCAGCTCGTGGAAGAGTTTCCGAATGTCAAGGAAGTCATCGGCCACCGCGATACATCTCCAGATCGCAATGGAAACGGCGAGGTGGAGCAGGGAGAGTGGATTAAGAGCTGTCCGTGCTTCGAAGTGCGCGATGAGTTCCCTATGGCCGTATGTGAAGCTAGGGGATAGTCTGGCGCTATCTGTTGATGTCGTAGTAACTAATTATGAGTTTCTGACGACGGCGTGTAATAATCTCATATAGCCTTGTATTGTTATGAGATACTTCCCACGCCAGCTGATGACCAATTGATTCCGCCTGATCCGTTATGTCACGAAGGTTGTGGCCGTTGAGGATATCTTCAGCTATTTCTTCACATACGAAAGGACAGAAACCAGTGTTATATTCAACTCCATCTAAGGAGTATTCGTAACTGTTGTTCATGTTGCCGCACCAGTCAGCTAGCTCTTGCTTTGTCATAAGTGTTGTTCTGATTGTTATGCAAATATAGAAAAAAGCTTCAAATAATGTTGTTAGGGTCAAGATAAAGTTTCCTATCTAATGATGTTGAATATATTTATGGAAGAAAAATAAATGTTATGATAAAGACAGAGTTGTTTGGAACGCTTCTCAAAGAGGTATGTCGCATATGCAAGGTCCGCGAGCAGGATCTGATGAACTACTGTAAACTCCAGAGCGTCGTGGACGCCCGTGTGATACTGGTGTACTACCTGCGCCGTGCTGGCTTCTGTAACGAGGATATTGCCACGATGTTTCTATGCTACGGCCAAGATCAGAACTATATCCCTGATAACAAGGAGATAGCCCGCAAGGCTAAGGGAATCGATAAAATGTGGTATGCATTCCAAGACAAGCTCAGCCAGTCATACTTATTTGGAATTATGGCCCGCGAGGTGAAGGAGTTTTGTATAAGTACCTATGGTGGGAATCTTTACCAACTGGGTATGAAACAACTTCCTATTAAAAAGTAATCAATTCTCTATAAATATACTCCCAACGTCCTATAAACCACCCGATTAACTTCTGGGTGGTTTCTTCATGTCTGACGAACTTTGCAATGCGGTTAATGGTGACCGTAACCTTAAAAATAGTTTAATACTATGTCAGACAAAACAACCTTTATTTACACTCCCGAGGGAGCGACCGGAGGCGGTTTCGATGCAAACCTTCTCGCGGCAATGAATGGCGGAGGCTTTGGTGGTGGTATGAACAACCCTTTCTGGGCAATCATCCTTCTCGCATTCCTGCGCAACAACTTCGGTTGGAGCGGTGACGGCTGCAACTGCAACGCCAACTATGTGGCTTCGCAGATTAGCCAGGCTGTTGCCGGCAATGGCAATGCAATCTCCAACCTTGCAACCAATCTCAACTGCTCTATCGGTCAGATCCAGCAGGCTATTGCGGCTGTTCAACAGCAGATGACCAACATCGGCTACGAGAATCGCATCAACAACACTGAGCAGACTGCCATCCTTGGCGGCAAGATTGACCAGCAGACTACTCTCATCAACGACAAATTCTGTCAGCTCGAGATGCGCGGCATCCAGGACAAGCTCGACGCAGAGAGGGCTAAGAACCTTGCTCTGACCAACCAGCTGAGCCAGGAGCATCAGAACGCTTACTTCGCGTCTATGATTGCGCCTATCCAGAACGAGATTGCAGGTATCAAGTGCCGTCTCCCTGAGACCGTGAATGTTCCTGCACCCGTCGGTACACTCATCCCTTCATGCGTGTCATGGCAGCTTGGTCTGCAGAACCTCGGCTTGAATCCCGCTGGTCCCATCTGGTCATAAAGTATAACAGGGGGGTGGGAGTATTCTCGCCCCCATAATTATCAATCGATATGGGAAATACATCCATTAAGAGAGTGAACAGATTAGGCGTTCCTACAATTGCTAATATCGGTTCAAGTCTTACAACTGCGAGGGAGACGATTACATTCAATAACCACCCAAACCTGAGTGATAATTTTCAGGGGCACTTTACCGCCTATATTTCCAATCTACCTACCGCCCCAACAACAGCAGTGCCAGTATATTTTAATACGGACGGCGTTCTGGGGTCAGACAAACAGGTGTTTGATTGTAAGGGTACTGCAGTAACCACATCCAATCTTACTAATGGAGTGTGGCCATGCTTTTATGACAACACTACGGGAAAGGTTAGGGTGATGCTTTCCTTCTAAAACTTATCAGTAACAACAAACAAATCTTATCATGTTCCAGAATCTTCGAAAAGGCGCACCGTTCTATATCTTGTACAAGAACGATCTATGTGTCAAAATTGGCGAGGTGGACGAGGTCGGTGCACCAGTTCCACAATTCGGCCCTACGTACAATAATGGTGTTCTTACGCCGCCACGTTCCCTGATTGAAATCAAGGTCCTGATGGATGGCGGGACTATTACACTTCAGGCGTTGCCGGCCGAGGCCAGCATCGCGGACTTCAAAAACGGAATGGTCGTCAGCGAAAGCAAGGACGCTATCCTCAGCGAAGTCGAGGCGATGGAGAAATCGAGTGAGAAAGCGTTGGCCGACCGGCCTCGCCATGAGAAAACAATCGCTGCTTGTAGAGATATGAAAGTCCTTTTGAATCCTCAGATAGCCAAAGAGGAGGAGCAGGCTCGGGAGATTGAAGGCTTAAAGAGTGAGATCTCCGAGTTGAAAGGGCTCCTGATCAAGGCTCTGGGCAAGAAAGACAAAGAAAAAGAATAGGAGATAAAATTATGGCATGGACAGAATTGCATGAACGTCACTCCAGGAGTGACAAGAAATCCGCCAAGGAGATTTACGAACTCCTTGATTGCCTTGAGGATAAGCTTGATGAACTTCGCGACTGTATCGAAGATATGGACGAGAAGTACAGCGAGCGCGACGATTACGACGGAGGCGACATGCGCGAACGTCGTGGCGGACGTTCTATGAGGCGTTAACAATCGGGGCGGTACCAGCCCGCCCCTTTTAACTTGACAGATTATGGATAGACGAGATGTATACGAAGTGCGCCCCGCTGGCATGGACCAGTATCTTGCATCGTACGGGTGGCACTTCTCAAAAAAGATGTACGAGTGGGCCGTCTCAATGATGAGCTCGCGTACGGGCGAGAAAATTACTCCAGTTGCTAAGGAGGAGTTCGATTCGATGATGCAGCGTTATGGCAGCACCACATTGGTGTATAAGGGCTATGATGCTTTGTATGTCTTTGCTATGGCGAAGGCGGACTTCCTCGGTTCCTCACTGCAAACCGAACAGCAGGCGTGTCGCTTTGTGAGGGATTACCTGGAGGATAAGGATGGCTACGACGGCGTGACTTTCACTAGGTTCTACGCTGACTGCATAGCGAAAGGAATGCCGATTCTCTGGGAGGAGATGATGTGATCCACCGTCGTGTTGTCATAAACGAGTGGGCGTGCGAGTTCTATTTCGCGATGGGTGCTTATCGGCGCAGGGAGATTCTTGGACAACTGGTCAGCTGTAAGGCTCCGACATCTATCCTCAGGCGTGTCAGCCGTAGAATGAGGGCCGACAAACCCAACACTGGTTTTACATATTCGAACCAGGAGATTCGCAAGAGCATCATCGTGATTGGCAACAGCAGCAGTGGATCCGAATTCCTCAATAGCTTTGTGCACGAGCTTCGGCATTTGACAGACGATATCGCCGTGGCCGATGGCATGCAACTCTCGGGTGAACCCGTCGCATACCTGGCCGGCGATATCGCGAATGAATTGTCAGATGTTGTCTGTAGGCTTTGCTGCAGGCCACATTGCAACTGTGGTAAATGATACCATGGGGTCCCCAAGGTCCACACGAGTCAGAGCTTCGAGTGGAAGAATTTTTCTCGCTGGACCTGGACTGTTCCATAAATCGTACTTACAGTTAATTCGCACACATTCTTTTATTGCTTCGTTTCGCAGGCGTGTGCCAACCTTTTTGGTGAGCCCTTTTGCAAAAAACGGGATGTCTGTATACAGTAACAGACCTTTAGCTCTTATCAAATAATCATGTAATATGAGCGTTTGATTGTAGAATATCTGCCACTTGATAAGTCTCTTCAGATGTTTCTTGGCGATTCTTCGTTTCATTTTATTGATGATTTAGGAAACCTCTGCTTTCATTTCCATCCTTCTGTCGAAGTCTACGAACCTGCAGATCTTTTCACGGAAGTCGTCCAGGGCCTTAAGAAAATTATCAAAGTACTCCTCGGACATCTCATATCCGGTCCAGCCAGGTTTACCTTCTGTATATTTGGTGGCCAGCTTTCTTGTCCATGATAGGCATCCATTCAGGGCGTTGTTACATGAAGCGATACCTCTCCATGTATAGAATGAACCCCAGAAGTCCTGCGCGAAACGGGCGAGCCTGTTCATGAGTAGTAGGGCAGAGATTACTTGCCGTTCCTGTGGTATGCCTACCGGGAAGCAGCGCATCATCTTGGCCTGCAGAGAAATGATGTCTGTATAGAGCGATGAGCGGAAAGCGTCCATCTTGTCACAGACAGCGTCGTGCATATCCTCAGGGATATTGTTGAATAGTTCCTGATTGAACTTATTGTAGCTCTCTATGAATCGTTTGCGAAATAGCTTGCACTCCCTGTCAAGTTCCAAATCCTTGATATCTCTTCGGTAATATTCGTACGCCACATCCATGATGATGTACGGCATGATTATGACGCATGATTCGTCGTTATTGATTATTCGCCAGCCTTTCCCTTTGGCGTAGGCGACGGTGATGTCAGATGCTGTTATCATTCTTTTATCTTAATGATTCCTATACTTTTCAGGATGCCTCCAGCCTTTTGATCTAGCATACTCTTCTCGTGCATTATATAGAGCCTCTCGCGCATCGTAAACTTCTTGGTAGCTATATGTCTTGGAATATCCAGGAGTATAAATTGCCTTCATGAGATAGTCTCTTTCAAGTTCTCTGAGATGAGGATCTTCATTTATTTCGTATGTTCTGCTCCACTCCCGACTAGCCATTCGGTGCCCTATGACATCTGTGGCAAATACAGTTAGGACAATCAGGGCAGCCCCGATCGCGATAGCAAATAAAAAGTTATTTTCTTTCATATTCTAATCCTCCTTTGGATTTGTGTGGCAAAGCAGGTAACAACAAACGTTTTCATAATGTTTTATATAAGTGTTTTCAGATACTCTATCTCTTCAGCATATATTCGGCAGTTTTCTTCACAACAGGAAATGTCTCGAATAAACTTCTTAATATGGTGTTTTCTGGCCTTGCGATATCTATAACCATCTGGGGAAAAGTCACCATAAACAGTACCTTTTAATCCTATTGCACTTCTACCTACTGAACAGCGTGCAGCACAATCTGCATCATAATCAAAACGTTTAATGAGCATAATACCTGTTATTGTGTAAGGCTCAATTGCTGTGTCTATGTATCCGTTAGAATTGTATTGTTGTCCTCGTACATTATAAAGAATAACATCGCCTACCTTAAATTTCCTATTAATCGATGGTTTAGTGTAATCAATCGTTCTCATCTTGTTTCCTCCTTTACCTCTTTGTAGAGTATATGCTTGTGGTCGGTGCGTAAATTCTTCGAACAAACCCACCTAAAAGGTCTTGTACATCCATAAGACTTAAAGTAACACCCTTCACAAGTCCTTTCTTTTTTCTCCACCACTTCCAGAGTGATTTTAGTTCCTATTGCGTGTTCCATATTACATCTTGTTTTTGCTTAAATAGTCCAATGCTGAATCAATGGCGGCAAGGGTGGCTGTATTTCTATAAATGGAACCATCTATATCCATTTTAATTATTTCTTTTTCTGTTTCTATAGATATAAGACAATACCCATCTTTTTGATGCTTAAGATTAAACATAATACCTTGCTCATCTAACCACCCTATCATCTGCTCTGCGGTGGGGATAATAGCAGCCACATGGTATTGTCCCTTTTTAATAAACATTATGTTGTCAGGAAGTGTACATTTCTCCGTTCCTACTTCTATTGGTGCGCCCAATTCAAGTGCTTTCTTTGTCTGCTCCTCGGTGCAGTAAATTGTGTATCGTTCCATAGTCTATTTGATTAAATCGTTATCTACAAGGTAGTCAATGGCGGCGATGATAGCATCTTCGGGGTCTATCTGATAACAACCATTGGTAAATACACGCTGACCAAGTACAAAGTTTCCTACCAGATTGCTACTTATAAACTCTACGTCAATTTGAATTTTCTTCTCCCTCCACAACCAAAGCCATACATCAAGGTAAGTTGGAGCTGCATAACATTCGCCTATGATACCTAACGATGGGCAACAGATTGTTTCAGTCTGCCAAGAACCTTTATTTGATTCATCTTTAAATAAAGCATAGTATTCATTAGCTGGAAAAATACCTCCAGCCTCTTTAATTACCTTTGCAACTTTAAATGTTACTTGTTTCTGTTCCATAGTCTCAAATTTGAAAGTTATCAGCAAGGTCATTCAGTCCGCAGAGGCGAAGGGCGTGCTGGAGTTCGTGGACATAGTTAATCGGTTGTGGTATCAATCCGTCACCGATGAATAGCGTCTTGTTATGTTCTCGATATTCAAGCCAAGCATCTATGCCCTTGTCAGTAGGAGCATCGAGATAGCATAATGTATTGTCCTTGTTCATCCATTCATTCTTCTCAAGGATTCCGTATGTCAGGGGGATAGGTTCGCATTTCTTGCCTTGCATTATCCAAAGCAAATCCTGCGGTGTCACCTTCAATGGTAGCAACAACCCTGTTGGCGGACAATATATGTCCATAAGCACCCAGTCTCCAATCATCAATTCTTTTGCTTTCATAGTTTCTCCTCCATTACTTTTTTGAACGCATCTGGTATAAACTCACCGCTGGGATGTCTAAATTCATTTCGTAGCCACTCATAAGCCTTGTCAATAAACTCATCCTTCATAATGGGCTGTATATACATCGCACCTACTATCATCCAATCAAGGATTGCTGACACTAATTCACTACTTTGGTTTGCGAACTCGGGATTTTGTAACAAGACCTCGATATTTTGTCTTATTTCATCTTGTGTCATATCCTATTCCTCCTTCACTCCGCAGGGCGAGCCATCGTCTGCCCAGACAAAACCTGATAAATAATAGAAAGACACTTGATGTTCCTTTTCAGTCTTTATACAAACATAACCGTCTCCTACATAGATGATCAGCGACCTATTAGGAAGAGCAACACCTAGTTTTATCCAGCCTCCGTGCTTCTGCACTTCCTTGAAGCACTCCTCTATGTTTGCGTAAGGTCGGTACCCCGGTGTGCCAGTCCATATTATATCTTCGAATCGCGGGCCGTGATGTGTAGTAGTAATCTCTGGATTAAAAGCCTCTGGCTTGAAGTGATAGTCACCACACGCCTGATCCCATGATGGTGTTACTTCATCATTTAATTCCATCCTTTCAACCGGGATAAGACGATTTTTGAATTCTATTTTCTTAGCCCTTTTGATTAAATTGTTATCTACAAGGTAGTCAATCGCTGCGATGATGGCTTCTTCTGGGTCAAAATAATTACCTTTAATATCGGCTATTTTATCCCAAATAGCCATTCTTGTTAGTTCTTTCTCTCTCCACAGCCATAGCCACACATCAAAGTAGGTGGGAACATATAATACTTTTGGGACTCCCTCTAATTCATTTTCATATTGAGGATACCCAGCCTCTTTGATTGCCTTCGCAACTGTATATGATACTCGTTTCTGTTCCATAATCATGAATTATAAATGTGCATCACAATAAAAGAAAGTTGTATCATCAGAGAGAGATTTCAAGAATTCAATAACCTCATCAAATGACTGTCTGGGATTGTCTCCATTAAAAATCAAATGATCACAATCATTGCCTCTGATGTCCCATATGTCATAAAAGCATCCTTCAAGAACATATTCTTTAAATATTTCAGATTCTTTCCCAAAGACACATGCCGCTTCTTCACCTATAAAATATGCGTGTTTATTTTCTTTTATGTTGTATGGGTTACAATAGTCATAGCCAAATGTCATCTCGGCCGCTGTCTCGCTTGAACTATCCTGACAGTCAGCATATATTTGATCAAGGTTTTCAATCTTACCTATCATCAATATTCTATAGTGTGTCATAGTCTCAAATTTTGAAGTTATCAGCCAAATTATTCAGTCCGCAGAGGCGAAGGGCGTGCTGGAGTTCGTGGACATAGCAGGCTGCCATACATACAGCTGCTTTATTGTGGAAAAGAATTTCTATAGCAAAACTGCCTTTATTATCCACATACAAGAGTCCATTCTCTGTATTGATATTTATTACAAGCAATTTATTTATGAATTCATTCTTCTCAAGTATTTCTGCGGTGAGGGGGATTGGAAAGACCTCTTCCTCCAGAGCGTCAATAAATCCATTGTGCCAGAGGTGTATTATCGCTTTGTTGTTAAACCTCTCATTCTTGCGAGGGAATGGCAACTCGAGTCCATAAACTCGGCAGACAACGCCATTGTACTGCACCAAGTCTCCAGCCATAAGTTCGTTTGCTTTCATAGTTCCTCAATTTCGTTTTTGTAATGATCTCTCCACCTGATTATCACATCAGTGATTTCTGAGCATACTTCCGCAGGAAGATTATAGTGAATATAACCCATATTCCCGTCATGTATAACCCCATCAATCGAAAATGTTAGTGCTGTTACACATTTATGGATTTTATCTCTTATCTCCTCGTATTTTTCAATTTGTTCTTGTGTCATAATCAGTAAATTCTTTTTCCGAGATATGGTAATCTGCGTCTCTCGCGGATTTCTTCGAGTATGTACTCGTACCTAAGTTCCGAACACTTGCTAATAGCTTCTTCCCGGGAGACGAATATGCCTTTTGTGTAGTGATAGAGTTCATCTGCTAGAAAATCATATTCGCGGGCGTATACCTTATACTCCGTTGTGCTCAATGATTCAACTTTCACCACAATGAACTTTTCAGCAGCCTTAGCCCTGAGTTTCTTTAAGAGTTTTGTTTTCATGTTCTATTCCTTCTCGGATTTATTCTGCTCATCAAGCCATTCTCTGATGTAATCTTCGCCGATCTCCTCAAGGAGCTCGTCTTTACCGAAGTGCTGGACGGCGTCCCAGGTGTCAAGGTCGTCTATGGTCTCGACGTCTTCGTCATTTTCAAAATATTCAGGGCGAGCATAGCCGATATGATTTTCAATGAAGCGCTGCTTGTCGCTCTCGGTCAGTTGCCAAAAAAGTCTCTCTACGTCCTCGATCTTAGCGAGGCCTAGTTTTTCACCTGCTGTCATGGTCGTAATCTCTAAATGTTATTGCGATAAATCCTAAAAGCCCTATAAGGACAAATAATGCTATCATAGGCTTGCGTGTTGTCTGTGCATCCGTATAGTTGTGATGCCTTTTGCGTGGATGAGGAACTTTTTGTATCCGGCTTCCTCGCGTGCTTGCCTGACGTTGGCTGCCATAACTGTGAAGGCACACACGTGGACGCCCTTGCTGTCCTTGACGGTTACGTCGTACTTTTTACTTACCGGGATTAATGAGCACATAACCTTGTATGGTACTGTTGCGATAGTGGCTGTAACTCTGGGGGGGGCATATTGTGATTTCATCCTTCAACCTTTTTTGATATCATTAATTCCCAGCCTTTGTCGGTCTTGACTTTGTAGACGACAGTATCTACCGCCATGATTGTTCCGGTCCTTAGGAACCCGTTAACGTCTTTCCAGGAGATGTCTTCCCCGACGTCTTTGATTTGAAGTGCCATACTATAAGTTGAATCTGTGTTTCGTTTTGCCTATGATTTTCCCGTCTGCGGTGTAGATCCATCTATTGTTGGCCACCAGTCCAATGAAGTTGTTCTGCGCGTCATTGACGATGCTGAGCTTCTTCTGACGAACTAGTTCCAGAACGGCGTCAAGATTATCAGTGTCGATGCCGAATCGCTCGCGCAGGATTCCTTCGATCTCGAATCTGTGGGCGAGCATGTAGATGAGCCATTGCTCGCCCAGGATATTTTCAAAGAGATTGGATGTGGTGGCCATTTTGTTATTTGTCTGATTGCATACACACATCCGTCACTTTCTTGAAGATAACGGCCCGATTGTCGGTTCTAGCCACAGGGTTACATACAATGTATTTACAATCTTTGCCATCAAGGTCGCACAGATAGCATGGCCTAGATTTAGCTACGTCGTCTAGATACTCTACAGTCTCGTAGTACCTACCGTCAAAACTGAATGCGCTTCCTATTTCTGGTTCATAAGGCTTATTCAAATCTTTTTTATCAAGAGGATATTGAGGCTCCGCCTCAGCTTTTTGATCTTCTTTTTTCTCATCCTTTTCCCCTTGTACATTTTTAGCAAGCCTACGAATCAGAACGCTATTAATTCTTAGCAAGAATACATTGAGGTCAGCAATCTTGTTTGCATCCTTGGCATTTTTGATTAACAGAAGGCTCTCAACGATGGCAACAAGAATCCAGCAGAACAGCACAAGAATGTGGCATGTGTTCAATCCGAAGATTACAGTGAGTGTAACGTACGCTACAAGCGAAATAAGGTTAAGCGACAGAAGGTAAATGTACATCTTCTCGGCTTTGCATTTGGAACTGAATTTCATAATATTTGAATTTTAATGGTTATTACAGTTGAGGCTCCAGCTTCTGGAAAAATACCTCGTAGAGCACAGTGCCGTCAGAGCAGTTAAGTTTCTCCTCTTCGCAGATCCTGTAAGTTCCCGGACCGGACAGCTTGCTCATAAGTATCTCACAGAGATGAGTACTGTTGATATAAGCGCAGGAAGCGCTCTTGAATTTGATGGCGTATGCGAAAGCTTTTTCGGACTTGCCGATAATGACCCTGGATCTGCCGACCTGGTCCTGCTCGAGGGCCACGCGTACGCGGGAATCGGCATCGAGTCCCAGCAGGGTTATAGCATGCTCATTGAGCGTGATTCTTTTCTGATCAAGCCGCAGGGATGCTACTGACTTGTGTGGAAGTTTAATGTCTACAATCATGATATCAGTCTTTTAAGAATGGATTGTTTGCAAATGCATATTCGATGGACTCGCGGTCCTCTCCGAAATATTCGTTGATGATGGCCTTGAACTCATCCAGGCCGTGTGAAACAGCATAACGGTATCCCTGTGACTCGACAGCGGCCTGCCATGCCTTCTGCTCATTGCTCTGGTATCCCTTCTGCTTCTTCTCGCGTGTGCCGTCGTAGATGACGGCTTCCTTTTTCATTTCGATGCAGAGGGCGTGGTAGTCGCCTCGGGGGACCATAAGTATCAAATCACTCACGCCGGCTGTCACGCCTTCGCCCTTCATGATACTCGCCTCGATCTTGCTGCGTGCACCACCATTAGGGACGGCAAACAGTAGCATTGCGTATTCGGGATAGATGCCGCGGAACCAGCTCACGCAGGCTCGCTGTGCTTTTGATTCTATATGTGCCATATTATTTTGTTGTCTTGAAGCCTATTGATGTTGCCTGGAATGCATCAAGCAGAGGCTGTAATACGGGTGATAGACCAGTACGGAGCGTTTCCCAGTTCTCTTTAATGAAGTTGCCTGATGCTGTCGGCACGGTGAATATGAGCTTCTGCTTCAGAGTGTCTACTGTGAAGCTAACCTTATTGGACAATAGACCGAGCAGAACGGTATCATCGGCGCCAAGGGATGCGCATTTTTCGAACATCTTCTCCCAGACGCCGTAAAAGTAATCCGGCAAGTGAGGGAGCATGGGAACATGCGTCTTCTCTGCCTCGCGCTGCTCCTTGCTGCGCCACTGCGCTGCGCATGATTTCATCTGATCCTCGGTCAGTTCTTTCCAAGGGATGCGGCCAGGCGCATTATTCCACTGGACCATGGCTTCATATTCAGCGGCCGGGCTCTTGAAGCGGCGATCAAAAAAGAAATAATAGATGAAAAAATCTTTTTCTTTTTCTTTTTCAAAAGAAGAATAATAAAAATTCTCTTCTATTCTATCTTTCTCTATTTCTTTTTTGGTCCTTTTTTCTTTTTCTCTTTCAGCGGCGTTCAACATCTGTTCAACACCGTTCAACGTTTGTTCATCGTTCGTTGACTCTCGTTGAACGTCCGTTGAACGTCCGTTTGATTTCGCCCTGCGAGCGGCTCCTGAGGCGATGCCGGCTGCACGAGTCTGCTCCTTTTTGCGGAGCATGTCGTCGGTGCGCTCTCTGAACTTCTGGCATGCGAGATATCTGCAGCCCTCCTCCTCTTCCATCTGGATAAGGTTGAGCTGGAGCATAGTGTCCAGAATCTGCTGGAGCAGTTGCTCATCGATGTCGCAGTCAGCGGCTAGCAGATACACAGAGAGATCATCCCATTTGTAACGGCTTTCTTTGCTGTCGCACAGAATCTCGAGAAGCATGAGCCATACACTGTAGCCCCATCCCGGATATTTCTTCCGGAGAATCTTAATCTTCGGATCATTGCGCAGGTCCTTATCGTGACGGAACCAGTCAAAAGTAAAGTTGTCCATAATCAAATCTTAAAAAGTGGTGGAAGTAGGGGAGTCGAACCCCTGGAATCATTCCCAACTGCCATGACTTTACCAGCTCGCCATTCAGTTCCTTCCATATGAGGGAGGCTTCCAGGCGCCTCCCATGTCGAACAACATTAACGTATGGCCGCAGTTCCTGGACACTGCTATATTGTTACCGGAACGGTGCCCGGTTAGATTTAATGTCAGTAGCAAGACATCTCAGCTCCGAGAGTGTCGGCAGGATGAATGGTGCGCAGCTGCATGCGAGCCTTTGCTTGAACATATCTCTTATAGGACACGCGTTCATGCGTGACTCGCATGTAAATGTGATAACGGCAGGTGTACTCATAATCAGTCATTCTTTCCGTGGATACATATTACTTCTTTGGTTTTGGCCGTGGCGCTGATTATGGACGTCGTCTCCAGGCGATCAATGGACCTGTAGCATTCATGCGCCCAGCAGCAGGGATCATTGTCGATGCATACCTGTGCGTCACCGGGGAACTGGCTCAGCAAGCTAATAAGTTCTCGTGCTGTCATATCTTGGCTGTCATATCAAAGATGGAACGAACCTTCCCCATAGAGAGAACTCTGTTGAATTCCTTCTGGTTGATATAGATGATTTTGCTGCCCTCTGGCTTGCTGTATGTGAGCCGGCCTTCGGCGCACATTTTACGGATAGAGTTGGGCTTGTAACCGCTCACCTGAGCGAATTCATCAATGGTGAGCCACTCCTTCTTGCAGAGCAGTACACACGAGCGGATCTCCGCAGTGAGTGCTTTGATGATTTCAGATGTTTGTGAATCCATATCTGTGGTGGTTGGTGTTTACTTTATAGGGAACAGGGAGTCTGCGGTGCAGGTGCATTTAAGGACACGTGACACGATGCGTGCTGCATCCTTGCGGACTGGTGCCAGGCGTGGCGTTGTTTTGCCGGCCGCCCATTTCCATATTGCCTGCTGGGAAATGCAGAGATGATACATAAGCTCCCTCTGTAGCTTTATGCGCGTCTGAGGATCCTTCTTGAGGTCCTCAAATAATTGGACAAAGGTCCTTGTTTCAATCAAATCTTTTTCTTTACTTTGCATATTTACCTATGTTTACAACCAAGGTTACGCTACTTTGTTGCCAAGGTTGTGGGTGCAAATGTAGAAAAAGTTGTGTAACATTCCAAATAAAGTTACACAACATAAATTGAATTTTTATGAATATTAAAGTGTTTAGAGCAGTTAATAGACTGACTCAGAGTGAATTAGGGGATTATCTTGGAGTGACAAAAAGTTTCGTTTCGAGAGTTGAATCGGGAAAGGAAAACTTTGGACCAGAAAAAATGGAGCGATTGTTGAACAACGACATGGGTTGGGACGTAACTATGTTGACTGCTGATTCGGTTGTCGGTGATATAGTTGGCAATAAAGGCCCTGTAAGTGTAGATCAAAGCAAACACCTTAATACAGGAAGCTCATCGAAGGAAATGGGCCTGTTGATTAAGATTGCTGAGCTCGAGAAAGAAAATGAGCAACTCAAAGAAAGGTTAGCAGATAAAGACGCACAGATCCAGGAGGAGCGTAAACGCTTCATGGATCTCTTAGAAATATATAAATCAAAATAGTTAATTCAAATTAATTATGGCAAATACACAACATCCATTAAGACAAGTGATTTTGGACTTGCTTGTTGATAATAAAAACACATCGATTTCTTTTCAGAAGATTAAGGAGCATGTTGAGGCGTCTGATAAGTTATCAGCAGCAGATAAATCTAACCTAAGCGAGGTTATTAAAGATATACTTAAGTCTCTTGAGCAAGATGGTTTAGTGAAGAACTTCGCCCCGAAGGGATCTAGTCGCAAGACTCAATATAAGTATATTCGTCCCAAATCTTCCAAAGGCCCTATTGATACAATAGAGACAATCTCTGACACAAATTATATAGGTAGAGCTGGTGAGTATGCCGTTATGTCCGAGCTAATGTTTCTAGGATATGATGTCAATCTCATGACGATTGATAAAGGCCAGGATCTAATTGCTCATAAAAATGGAGATTTTGTTTATATCCAGGTAAAGACCACATCGATTGATAATAGTGGTCAGCGTGCTACGTGGCAAATAAAGACTGATATCTTTAATAAGTTCTCTGAGAAGTTCGATATGTTTTACGTCCTTGTTCTACGCTGTAAGGCAAATGGCAAGCCGCAAAATAGATTCTTTACATTCTCGTCTCAGGAGATACAGACATTCCATAGCCAGGATGCGATAGGAGCGTCGAATAATGCAATAACAATAAAGATTCGGTATGATGGCGCTACTCCAAAGTTGTATCATACGAAGGAGATTGATATTACTAGATGGGAGTCGTTTGAATCAATTGAAGGCCGCAGAATCCAGCCGCGTGGGTGATTGCCTCAAACGCAAATAAGTTGGTGTAATATTCAATATTATGACAGAGAAGGAAGTATTTTCAACCATGGTCCAGCTTGAGAAGGATCATGAGGCAATAATGAAGGAGCTCTGCGAGGCGGTGAAGATGTTCGCCGACAGCACAAAGCAGAACAGGGAAGTGTACGATTCTCATCTGAAGTCCGTTGAGACCTCCAGGGATAAAGCCCAGGACACGCTGGCCAATATGATTAGGACTGTAGAGTTGTTGAGGCTGGATTACTCAGAGATGTTGAAGGCTTTGCGCACTCAGCTCCACCAGGCTGTCGACCAGATACACGCGCACGAGAAGCAGATAATAGAGTATAAGTCCAGGATCCGCGAGCTGGAGAATGCGGTGACCCGCTTAACGTCACACCTGGCTGCCGGCGGTGTGACAGTGACTATGGATAACGGCAATCATCTGAAGTAGTATGTTATTCTGTCACAATTCTGTCACACTGGCATTGAGACTAAAATGGCGAAATCACTACCACAACATATTATATTAATGATATTGTACGGGTAATTATAATGTTTGGCATATTTCATAACTGAATTGGGAAGTTTCAAACGCGAGCATGTATCGAACAGATCATGTTTGGTGGAAAAATCGGCAAATTAAGTATTCTAGATGGCGAAACTACAACAGAAGGGGCTTAGGGCAATCTTTTATATCCCTGTTGTGTAATTTAACCATATATTATATATGTACATATTTGGCGAGATTTCGAGTTATCTAATTTGTCACAAAAGTCTTTATCTGTCACAAATCTGTCACACTTAAAATTATGAGAAGAGCGAAAGAATTAGTCAGCTTGAAACAAAGACAATTAGAATCGGGTACAAGGACTTTGTATCTAGAATACACTATTGGTGGCCACCGAGTCCGTAAATCTTTGAACATGTATTTGGTTCCTGGTTCAGATCCTATAACCCGTCAGAAGAATGCCAACACATTGAGACTTGCTCAACTGGAGCAGTCTCGAGTGCTGTTGGAGCTACAATGTGATATGTCCCCGTTGGGAGTTAAAAAGATTGTTTCAAAGCGGAGTGTGACTTCGGTCTTTCGCGAATATATAGAAAAGAAAGAGAATGAGGGGATTTTGTCTCATAGAAGGATTCTGGAATACAAGACAGTTTTATATAACTGGCTACAGTACGCGGGGGAATTCCTCACCTTTGAAGAGCTGAATCGAAATGTTCTGTTGGGCTTTGTTACTTGGATGAGAAAAAAAGGCTTGAGCCAAAATACGATTGCAGAGTATTTTACCAGCATTTTTAATCACTTCCTATCAGACTGCGAACGTGATGGCATTATAACTCAGAGTCCGATGAGGAAGATTTCTAGTAGTGAGAAGCCTCATAGTTACGATCCAGAAAAACCTTTTTTGGTGTTTGATGAGGTAAATGTGTTGATTAATACGCCTTGTCGGCGAGAAGAAGTTAAAAAGGCTTTTCTTTTCTGCTGCTTTACTGGGCTGCGCTGGTCGGATGTCAGTTCGTTAAAGTGGGAAAATATTCAGGATGAGTATATTGTGAAGGTACTCGTCAAAACGCAACGCATCAATAGCAATCCAAAAAGAATCCCAATCTCTGAAAATGCAAAACGGTTCATGCCGGATAAGGGTAAGGCTTCATCTAGTGATTTAGTGTTTAATCTTCCTCCTTATCGCACTGTTCATGATTGTATTGTAGGGTGGGGGCAAGCGGCAAAATTAACAAAGCATCTGACCTTTCACATGGCTCGCCATACCTGTGCGACACTATTGTTGACGTATGGCGCCGATCTCTACACCGTATCTAAAATCCTTGGACATACAAATATCCAAACCACTCAGGTGTATGCTAAGGTGATTGACGAAAAGAAAGTTGAGGCTGTAAATCTTATCCCCGAAGTATAATTCTAAGGGTTAAGATAAAGTTGGGTCCGTCTCCAGGCGCTGTATTTTTGCCGAAAAGTACAGCGTGATGGTATTGGAATTTACATATAATATCGATACGGAGGCTATCCTGAAAGACGTGAAGCGCGAGATCTCGAAGATCGCGTCGATGTCTTATGCTGAACCAGACAAGTCTTTGTATGATTTCTATCTGATTAAATCATCGGATGAGCCTTTAGTTAAGTCCATGATAGTTGAGGCTGCGGCCATGATTGCGGCTGCATTTCCGTCTCTCTGTGCTTATACTGATTCTGCGCTGGAGTTTCGTATCCCGGATTCAACGGCAGTTCAACAGACGCTTATCGAGCGTTCAACGACTGATTATATTGTGTTCAACGTATGTTCAACGTACGTTCAACGGAAGGGAACGGACGTTCAACGAAATGGAACGGGCGTTGGTGCAGACGTGGCTCCTAGATCTGAGCAGGCGTTTGCAAAACTCTCCAAGTTAATGTATTACAGGGTCGTACCCAAAATAGATAGAGATTCATGAGGTTTGAGATAAATACGGCTCTTGTGCTCCAAGAGGTATATCAGAAAGGTCATTTCGCTACGCAGGCTATTGAAGATGCGAAGCGGGACTTCGTGCGGCCTGATGATACTAAAAAGGACGAAATTGACAGGTGTTTGCTGAAGGCTGATTCTATGCTGCGCCAGGCGGTGGATCGCTGGCTGGTTGAGTCATACTCCGATATCGTGGCTAACAGGCTGGATGTGCCTGGGTATTTTGATTATGAGCTGGACCTGTCGGAGAGGAGGATGATTAGCAAGGAGACTCTAGCGGAATTGTTCCACAGTGCTCTGGTGCATTTCACTCTATCCGAGTACTACAAAACTGTTGGCGCTGAGGAACAAGCGAAGTCCCATGCGGAGACTGCAGGGGACAGCACGATGGTGATAACAACCAAACTTTATATGAAGAGGAGGCCACTGTAATGAATTTGTTCCCGGAATCGCTGGCTTGTTGCCAGTCATGTGAAAAGAAATACCGCAAGATCAGTATATCGAAATCAGATCTGCTCAAGAGCGTTGACGTGCTCACATACAAGTTTGTGGACGCGTCGGCCGAACAGAGTCCGCAAAGGGCAAATGCTATTTCCTCAGACTCTGCAGAAGCCCTGGATGCTCATATTCTCATGGATAGTCTGAAGACGCGTGATGCTGACCTGCGCACAATCATGCAGACAGTGTTGCTGGCCGCGACTGCTGTTGAAGAGGATAATATCCCCGACGATGAGAATGTGGCCTTCGTGTATCGCATGTCCCTGCCAGTTGAGTTCAATGATGCCATGCTGGCTCCATTGGCTCAGTATATGTCCAGGTATCTAACGTACGGTGCTTTGTATGATTGGTATGGCTTAAGTATGGGTATCGGACATGCACAGTTGTGCGAGCGTGAGGCACAAAAGATGGAGGATAAGGTGACGAATATCATTCGTACACCCAGTATCACCAAGAGGCCGTTGCAGCCTTTTGGCCCAGCAGGTAAAATGAATATCTAGCATGGCTCATAAAGATGGAACAAAGTCAGGCGGCCGACAGAAAGGTACGTCAAATAAACTCACAAGGGAGTTGCGTGATACGTTGAAGGACTTTACCATAGGCTCTGCTGATGAAGCTATCGCAGCCTTTCACCGCATTGGTGATCCGGAGAAAAAGTTTGCTCTGTGGCTGAAGGCCTTGGAGTTTAATGTACCGAAGCTTTCGTCTATTGAACTGAAAGACGAGATTCCTGTGAAGACGTACAAGGAGGAACTCGACGAAATGGAGCAGGAGGATTTCAAATAACTTTGGGTTAAGATAAAGTTGAGCTACTTTTAGAATGTACTATATTTACAGAGTTAGTCTCATGATTTAAAGGAATTAATTGTTGTCTATTGCTTAGAAGGCGTCGCAGTAATGCGGGGCCTTCTTTGTTTCTGTGGCAGTCTGAGTCTAAAGTAGACACTTTTAGACTTTCTAAGGGTTAAGATAAAGTTGGGTTATGCCCAATGCTTTCCATATTCGTATGTTAAATTTTTATTGATATGGTTTCAGCAATACTTGCAGGCTTAGGGCTCACGGCTGCCATTGGTGGCGCAGCGGCTGGCGGCATTATATCTGCCCGACGAAATAACGAGGCAGAAGGCATTCTCGCTCAGCAAAAGAAAGATAATGAAGATTGGTATGCGTACAAACGCGCGGAGGATATGACTCAGCGTGCTGATACGCTTGCTATGGTAAACAAGGAGAGAGAACTGCTCAAGGAAAGATACAATTCATCCAGGGCGGCCAATATCGTGGCTGGAGGCACAGATGAATCTCTTGCACTTCAACAGCAGGCTGCCAATCAGGCAATGGCTGACACTATGTCAAGCATAGCTGTCTCTAGCGTTGCAGAAAAGAATGCAGCAGAAAAGGCTTATCTCACTAGAAAGGCAGAACTAGAAAACGCGGAGATTGCGACCAAGCAGGCCCAGGCAGAGAATGCTGCAAAGGCTGGAGGACAGCTGGCTGGTGCCGGGCTGTCTGTTGCCGGGCTGTCTGTTGCCGGCAATTCTCTGAGTGTGTCAAAGTTGATTAAATAATATATCATATATGGCAAAGAAGAAAGATGAACGTCGGCTCAGTGCTGACTCACAGAAACTCTACGATAATAAGGCTTGGTTTGCAAACGATGACTATACCAAGGGTTTCGTCGACCACCTACAGAAATCTGGTAAGATTGCTTCTGCTGATGGTAATGCAATCAATCAGTACAGGACGAACACATCACCCGACCAGTTGAAGCAGGACCTCTTTGGCTATGAAGATTCTCTGTCGCAGAAGTCTGCAACAAATAACCAGAGTGCGTCAAATGTTTCGCCAGCACCTCAGTCTGGCAGCTCAGCATATTACCCGTACTACTTAAAGGTTGATTCTCCTGATTCTAATTACCACTACAAAAAGAATAATGGAGGTACTGTCGCGGATGCTTTCGGCCAATTTGGAGAAAATGTTGGCGATGATGTTGTAAACCTTGCGAATACGAAATTGTCTGATCTTACACCGGAGCAGGAGCAGATGATCAAGGTGGCGTTGTATAATTCAAACTTTGCAGACGGAAAATCAAGTCCTCGCATGGAGAATTTCAACGCAGATGATTACGCCAAGCAACGAGAAAATAATTTTCAGAGCACACCTACACCTGCACCTGCAAAACCGGCACAAACTGCCACTCCGCGAAAGACAGGTTTGTCTCCTGAGCAAATGGAGGCAAAAGAGTCAATACTTGGCACCATTGCAGAAAGAAATTCAACCGGAGGTCACACACCAGTTACTGGAGGAACCGTCTTGCCGTCAGCACAGCCACAGAGTAATCCTAATACTCGACAAAATGGTAGTCTTACTGCCGAGCAGATAGCGGCGAGGGATGCCATTCTCAAAGATGTTGCGCAGAGAAACGCAACAGGAGGACATGCTGCACCTGCATTGGCTCCTACGCCACAGACTCCTAAACCGACACCTACTGTGGCTACAACAACGCAAACGGATGATTATTTAGATGACGGTGAGGATGATGGCTCGCACTCCGTTATTCCTACTGGTGATAAATTTGATCGTGTACATGCCGATAATGGTTATGCTGAATCAATTGATGGGAAAGCAATAGACCCTATAACATTGAGGTGGTTATATCCTGCCGATCCATTTCCTAAGTGGAAACAAGACAATATCAATAAGCAGATTGATGCCGACATCGCAGAGCAAGACAAGAGGGATGCGGAAGACCTCTTGAAATCAGCAGAGGGTAGTCCTCTTGCCGAGTCATCTACTACTGGAGAACAACCTACAACTGCAACAACTGCTACTCCGGCTGTTCCAGAGGATACAGGAAACCCAGGAAACAGTACGGAGAATCAGCCAGGGAATCCAGGGAATCCAGGGAACAATCCGGGGAATAGTAACCCGGACTGGCTATCAGGGGTCAAGGGTCCATCATCACTTGCACGCGCTACGATAAAGCATTATTCGGAAGAGGAAGCTCGTATGCTCCAGGCGGAACTAAATGCAATGAGGGCTGCGGATGAGGCTGCCCAGGCAGAGATAGATAGTGCCACCAAGAAGGTGGAAGCAGCAGAGAAATCGGCCGAAGATATGAAGAAAGCCGAGGATGCTGCCATCGAGGCGTCAAGGCAGGATGCCGAGAATCAGAGGATAGAGGATGAGGAGGATATCAAGCGCAAGCGTGCAGCCGGTATCCTTACTGGATTCGGCGAGCTTGCCACGGGTATTGCTAACCTTGCCAGTGTGGGCGCTGGAGCTAGGAATCAGACTATCCCGACATACAGCAAAGACTGGATGGCAAAGGTAGATGCCGCGACAAAGGAAAGTCGCGAGCGTGTGCGTAGTATGCAGAAGGATATACGTTCGCGTGAACGTCAGGCGACTATTGATCACCTCAAGCGCACAGGAGAGATCAATCAGCTGAAGGCAAGTGCCAGCAACATGGCGGCCAAGGCTCGTGCCACTGCAGAGGATGCTAAGATAAAGATTGCGACATCTAGGTTCAAACGTACTGGTGATGCCGCTGCTTTGGTGGCTAACCTGATGCAGATGGGTATCACATCTGACAGATTGAAGAAGGAGTCTCTCCAGAAGTACGCGGATAGAATTGCGAGGATGGCTAGCTATGGCCTTAAACCCGATCCAGATCACCCTGGTTACTGGACTGTTGATAATACACTGCTAGGAGCTGCACAGGACCGAAAATCGGGAGGCCAAAAAGAGGGATCTGCAGTTGCTGAAGCTGTAAATGAAGCGTTAAAACCGTTTATGACAAATTAATCATGGAAGATACAAGATATATAATAAAGTTGTCTGATTCGGATCAGGGACATGCTCTGTCAGCAGAAGCATTCGAGAAAGGTAAGGAGCAGTTCTTTAAGGAAAACCCCAAAGCCATTGTTCTTGAGGAGAGGGATTACTCTCCTCAGGACGCCATTGATGCCAATGACGTTTTCCGATTCGACATCCCCGGAGTTGGCTCACGTGTGAGAGATGCTCAGGAGATGTCCAAGATGGATATGAATGCGTTCATGACGGCCTATCCGGACGCAAAGATTAGCCGAGTACGTCAGTACGACCCGTATCAGGCAGTGGTGCCGATGGAAGATATAGAACGCTTGAATCAAATCAATGCAGGCCTGCAATATGAATCAGAGCGTCAGGCAAAAGCAACACAAGAGTACTTAGATATTGATGTATCCAACGTAGATTTTGAGGATCCGAATCTTTACAAAACTGCCCAGGGCCAGGAATATGCTGAGGCAGTGCAGAGATCATTTGGAGCCAAACTGGATGCCGAGATTAAGCTGAAGAACCTACAACAAGAGAAAGTCCAAAACCCTGCCTATCGTGCGCGAGTGGATTATGGAATAAAGCATGGTGATGAACTGCAGGCTCAGATAAAACAGGGTCTGCTTGACAGTCAGCAAGCGGGTTACAGCGCTCTGGAAGAGACGGCTAAGACGAATCCCGATTTGGCGATTATCCAGATGGGCGGCAATCTTTTCGGTCAGACCGACCTTTTGACTGGCTTGCCTGTGGTTCAGAACACCCCCAGACAAATAGAAACCAACATTGCTGCGGCTGGTGGCCAGGGCGAGGACTACCTTAACTACAAAGCAGCTCAGAGTCTCGTAGAAGATACACAGAAAGTATTGCGTTCCGATAAGAAGGGCGAATACGAGGGTATGCCATTTTTTGGCAAGTTCTGGGCAGGCACCAAGAACTTCGGTCGTGGCGCAGAAGCAAAGCTGACAAGCGAAGCATTTTGGGATCCTTTTGCCGGCATGGAGAATGGCTTCCAGTTTATCAAACTGCGCGACAAGATACTTGGCATTACTGCTGAGATTGACAAGAACTTCAAGGATGTAGCCGCAGGCGATGCTGAGGTAGAGAAACTCCTCGATGAGAAACTCACTCCTTCGGAGAAAACATTGCTCGACGCATATCTTTTCTCTGCCGAGACTGCCGATATCGCCAGCGATGTCCACTGGTCTTTCAATGCAGGCCAGTCTGGTGCTGAGTCTGCCAAGATGGCTGTGGAATTCCTGCTGGCTGGCGGCGTTACCGGTGGTGCGAAATCTGCCGTACAGAAGGCACTCTATAAGAAGTTGGTCACCAGCTCGCTCTTCAAGGTAGCTCCGAAAGTGGTAAGGCCTCTGTCCAAAATGCTTGTTGCAGATCTTGGAGCAGCAGCGGCAGGTGTGATCCAGACGGCGGTATCACCTACAGCAATGGCCAATGCTGTTAATGCGGCATCTCAGGTGGACTGGGAAACAGGTGACGCAGTAAATGGTGTAGAGGCTGCTCTCAAGTCTTATGGTAATGACTTTATCGAGAATGCTACAGAGTTCGGCCTAGGTCCTACGAACAAACTACTGTCGGGCCTTGGCAAGACCAAGTTCGGCAAACTGTTCAGCTATACTCCCGGAGTAGGGGCGTTTATGAATAATGCTGGCATTCAGAATATCTTTGAGGAGTGGGGCGAGGAGCTCAACGGCGCTATTATAGACCGTATCCTTGGTAATGAGAATGCCCTCAAGGACTTCTTCACAACAGACAATCAGCTTACGTTGCTTGCCTCCTTCGGTCCTACAATCGGCCCTGGTCTTGCTGTATCAGAAGGCCAGAAGGCCTACTATAATCTGTCATGGCATAGCAAGTGGAACTCATATAAGAAGACTCTCAAGGACTATAATGTCTCCGATAAGCAGATTGCGGCCCTGGAGAATTCCCTGTCGGGCAGCACTCCTGAAGAGCTGGCTTCACATTCATCGCCCATGGTGAAACAGTTGCTCCTGGACTTCGCGGGTAATACTGAGGTGCAGAGAGCAACTCTCGAACTGATTGATGCTAAGGCCAAGCAGCTGGCTGCCAATGGAAGCGAAGAGAATGACCTGGAGCAGCGCAAGACTGACGTGCTTAACCAGATGCAGGAACAGATGGGTGGCAAACAGTTCTACACAAATACTGCACACGACGTAAATGGTGAGAGCTATGACACCCAGTCGGTGGATGTCGTTGTGGATAAAGAAGGCAACGAGACATTCATCGTCGGTGAATCTTCCGATCCTACGAAGATGATTACTCTTGATGCCAACGGTAAGATGGGCACTATCGATAAGGCGCAGCTCCGCCAGGATGGTGTGTATGACCTGGGCGAGAGCGATGATGCATTGCTGGGCACTCGCAGACAGATGAGACTCAGCGACTACCTGCGTCAGAAAGTCGTGGCAGGACTTCGCGCCAGTGAGCAGGCAAGGATCAATCAGCAGTACCAGCAGAATCTCTCTGCCCTCAAAGCATCCGCTACACTGAATTCCGAAGTTACTGTAGGCCCTGCTGAGGCTCAGCAGGTGGGCCATGTCGTAGCCACAAGCAGCGAAGGAGTTGTCGTACAGTTCGACGCTCCGGTACAGGTAGGGGAGAATACGGAGGTTGTGCATAATCTCACATGGCAGCAGTACGCTGATCTGACCGGTCAGCCTCTAGCTGTTGAAGGAGAAAATGACGAAGCATATAAGCAGGCTCACAAGCTGATGCGCTCCGAGGTGCGCCGCCGTAATGCCAATGCCACTATCCGTGGCCAGAAGATCAGCGACGGCCGCAATACCTATACTGTTGATGCGGTTATACGCAACGATCAGGTGTCAGGCCTGCAGGCAGATGAGATTGCAACAATAATTGCTCATGACGGTGTCGGCCGCAAGTCAGTGATGTTTGTGCCATACGCTGACATTGAGCAACGCCAGCCGGCCCAGGAACAGGCTCCTATAGAAGAGACTGCAGACCTGGATGATGGCGTACAGCGCGACTTTCGCGGCAATCCTCTTCCACTGGACAGTACAGGTGCAGTGGATACAGAGAAACTATGGAACGATGATCCCGAGGCATGGGCACACTATGACGCCCAGCAGCGAGGTGACTTTGGCGCTTCGGCAGCACAGGGAATCGATGCAGCCATAGCCGCTACACAGCAGACCATGACCAAGGACAATGCAAGCCTTGCAACAATCCCTCCCGGAAAGCAGAGAGATGAAGTACAGGCGCGTGTACAGGCTGCGCAGAATCATATTAATGAGCTGAGGACTATCAAGAACCGTGTGGCCCACGACATGATAGATTTGCAACTTAAGGAAAAAACTTCTATTTTTGAACAGAGTTACGCGCAGGCGCAGACACTCGAGGAGAAGGTTGCAATAGCCAAGGAGTATGTCCAGCTGCTTGAAGGACTGACCGCCGAGGATATCGCTGCAGGTGCACAGATGTCCACCAGAATCGTGACACTGGACACTATCGAGCAGCAGTTTGTGGCAGACGGCGTTAGTGAGGAGGATGCGAGGTTTTATGCTGAGAATTTCAGACAGGATGCAACTATTGGTAATACTCATGATGGATTTGAATTCTTAGGACATTCATACCTGTTCCCAGAATTTATTCCGGACCTTGATACAATCCGCTCGAAGTTCGTGCACGAGAGGGACCATGCCGAGAGCAGGAAGGATGGAAGCGATGTGCTGGCTATTGCAAGCAGCGACATGACTCGCGAGCAGTTGGAGTTTGCAGTACGTTGTCTGTCTCATGGGACCTTCTATGATGGTATGTCTGCACGTAACCTGGCTGATGAGCTTGTGGCATACTCAATGGAGGTATGTTATAATGGTGTGGATGTAGAACCGATACTGCGTGCGGTCGGTGTAAGTGATACTGTAATCAATATAATTAAGAATAGATATGCAAGACAATCAAACGACAAGCGTCTGGCTTCGGCAAAAAGGACCGAGCGGGGCAGTAGCGAGGATCTCTACTCGGCTTACGCCGGAGATATCCTCCGTTATGCGGGAGCTCTCGAAGCAGAATCCGGAACTGTGGAAGGATCGCGAACTGGATCTGTGGCACGAGGCGCTCAGGATTCAGAAGGAACGTCAGGAGAAGGAAGCGGCACAGCAGCCGCAGCCTCAGGAGACTCAGCCGGAGCAGAGCCAGCCCAAGGAGTCGAGCCTGTACTCACGCCTGAAGAAAGCTCTCTTTCCGAACAAGTAAACAAATCTATTGGTACTGCGCAGAGCGGTGAGATGCAGATGGGCGCCTCAGATGAGGAAACCTCTGACATGCACCACTCTACGGTATCAATCGCACAGGGAGCAGGCTTCACGGTCATCCCTGACAATGGCTCGGGCGATGTTGCCTTCGAGCTGAATGGTGTGCAGTACACTGCTTCCAAACCCATCTCAGCCCAGACACTTCGCCAGGCTGAAAACACAGTCCTTAACTACCTCGTTGCCGACGCTCTCCGCGTAGGAACTGTTACTGAGGAGTCTGTCAGCACAATCTATCAGCGCTACGCCGACATGCTTAACCGCTACCTGGAACTGGGTAAAGCGGCTAACGGCGGTGTGGATGCTTTGATGGATGACTTCCAGTGGCTTGGTGAGTCTGTCTACAAAACCGTTGCCAGCAACAGCGATGCGCAGTACTCAAAGAGTCTCGACATCACTCGTGTGTGCAAGAAGAATGAGGCGGTCATCAACGCCATAGCGGAGCTACAGCGCCGTCTGGGCTACGGTATCACTCCCGGCCAGGTGCTGGATATCTACTGGGCCACAAACGAGCTCGGCTACCAGGTTCCCTGTCCCGTATGCTACGTGTTCTCGCGCTATATCCGCAACGGACGCTATGCGACAATCATGATTAACGGCCAGCGCAAGTATGGTTCAAGGCTTGTGGACCCTGCATCACTCACTCCTGCCCAGCAGAAACAGAAAGTCAAATACTGGCTCAATGAGCTGGCAAAGGTGGACCAGGAGAATAAGAAGCATAGCAAGGAAATCGACAAGGCCAAGGCCGATATCACGAAGAATCTGCTGGAGATTGACGATATTGCTCGTTCGCTGCCATCTCTCAGTGACAAGCAGCTGAAGGCGGCCAAGAAAAAGATTCAGTCTCTTGATAAGAGATATCGTACAGCACTGGATGTTGTGAGCCAAGCGTCGCTCGACTCATGGATTACACAGTTCGCAATACACAAGACCAAGGATGGGTGGCAGCTCTATGACGATACCTACCAGGGATTCCCTGAAGAGGTGGCTCTCGATCTGAGGCAGACAGCCAAGGCTATTACGATGTACCCTGCGGTGCAGCGCTTCCGTAAATCCCGTGGTGCAGCAGCTGGTAAGGCGATTACCTTCGCGGCAAACAATGACCTGGGCGAGGTGGCTCTTGACCTGGGCGGGATGGGAACCCCCAACTACTATAAGATGGCTGTTGAGGCCGAGGATGAGCAGAGCCGTCAGGGTTATCTGAAGGAGGCCTCGAAGAAGTTCGAGAAGGCCCACATCTATGCCCAGCAGCAGAGTCTGCGCGGAGGACAGCGTATGTGGTCATGGTCCGACAATATCGAGCGTCTGGCTCCCGACGTATTCGTCAACCTGATGCAGTTGGAACTTCTTGGTGGTGCGCTGCAGAGCTACTCAAAACAGCTCGAGGGAATCAATCTCGTAGCACGTATGGGTGGATATGTAAACGGTTCACTCATGGGCGAGGGTATTGGCTATCGGGAGCTCTCTATCGATGAGGTGGAGTTCCAGGATGGCAAGCCCTACCACAAAGGCGGTGACTTCGTGTACGATATCCCCAAGGAGGATGGCGTGATTGAGCGCAAGACAATGAAGGCTCCCGTATTCAAGGAGAATGGTAAATACTACACGCTCGTCTTCGACAAGGTCGTAGGTATCGACCCCTTCGGTGAACCTGCTGCTGATGGACATCACCTCAAAGGTCTCTTTGAACTCAATGCAACGCTGGACAAGGCTGGCAACATCCTTGTGGGTATGAATGATGTTCATGTGCGCACAGCCATGGCGGATGACCGCGTATTCTTCATCATTCCTTGGCACTCGTCTGGATCTAGCGTACATATCCTCAGGGCTATGCTTGGCTTCCTGGGTGTGAACCTCGACAACTTCAACCCTCAGGACTATACCAATGTTCAGGAGGAGAAGCACTTTACGGACAAGGTCCCTGAAGCTGTGATAGATTTCTGGGAAAAGCACAACTACCAGGACCAGTTCGCATGCGGTATTGAGGGTGGCATTGCCTCAGGCGAGAACGGCAGTCTCTCCGAGAGCCAGCTCCATTACCGTGAACTGCGTGCTGCCATATTCCGTGGTGAAGCTGCAGAGCACATGGATGAGATTATGGCCGATGCCTTCCTGTCTCAGGTGTACAGCAATGTACAGGCGATGGTTGACAACCAGCTGATGACCTCGGGAGACAACACTTACATATATCCTTATGAATACTGGGATGAGGAGTCTACATACCAGACTGCCGATGTGAATGCGGCCCGTTACATGGAGTACTGCCGCCGTATGGGATTCAAGCCCAAGTTCTGTGGTCTGCTCAACGGCAAGGCCGAAGGTGACTTCGGAAACTTCGTTGAGGATAAAGGCTACTGGAAACTGCTCATTGACCGCCGTATGTATGACGTGAACGGCAACTTCCAGGGCCTGACACCCGTTAGCTCGGAGGGATTCAATCCCGACCTGGTGGATCCTGCGAAGACTGCTCAGGAGTTCCATGTCACACTGGTGGCTGATGAAGCCGGCACACAGAAGATTACCGACAAGGTGATGGCCATCGAGGCGCAGCGAACCGGTTCAATCCCTATGGTGGATTACGATACCAACCTGCAGAAGGCTTTGGAGAAATTCGTCAAGGCTACTGCTGAGGATATGAAATTCTCCACTACGCCCCAGACCCGTGCCGAAGTGGATAGGATTGTTTCGGAATCATTCTTCAACGGTACATACATGAAAGCGCCCAACGGCGCACCTACACACCTCGACGCAGAGCAGTGGGCCATGGTTCGTACGCAGGCTTTCAAAGACTGGTTTGGTGATTGGGAGAATGACCCCGTGAACGCCTCTCGCATGCTGGATGAGAACGGCGAGCCCAAGGTGTTCTATCATGGAACTCCCAACAACTTCCAGATGTTCGACCCGGACTGGGGCACACTCGGCAACGAGCTTGGCCGCGGCGTATACTTCGCCAGCAGCAGGGCCCTGGCCGAGCAGTACACACGCGAGAACGGCGACAATACATATCTCGTTGACAGGTGGATAGACAACTATCTCGAGGACCACGACATGCCTACAAACAGCGAGCAGTGGAAGGAACTTACAAAGATGGCCTCTGAGGAAGCGTTCCGCAATGCGCACGTTATTCCCGTGTTCCTTAATATCCGCTATCCCTATGATGTGACTCTGGATGATACTTCTAGCGAGAATCTTCCCGAGACTATCATGGGCAAGATGGAAGGCCATGACGGCGTGGTGGACAAGACCTTTGCCGGCAGGTATCCCAACTTTGTCCCGGAAGGGGACTACCAGGTGCTGGCCATTGACCCCGTGCAGATCAAGTCTGCAGTGGACCTCGATGGCGACTTCAGCAAGGTGGAGACGCCGAACATGCAGGAAATCGAGCGTCGGAGGCAAAAGACAGCTGGTGGAGACTTCCTTACCGATGAGGACTTTGATGAGGATATGATGTTCTCCGTATCGCGCAACACTCGCAATACCATCACCTCATGGGTGGAGAAGTACTGGAGCAAGGTGGCTCCTGCGCAGATGGACGAGAGCACTCGTGAGCGCTGGGATGCAAATGTACGCAAGTCTGTGGAACTGGTCCTGGGTGAGGCTGACAAGTTTGCCGATGCTACCACTCAGCTAGCATACGCCAAGTGGTTCACCACCGGCTCCATCCGTACAAATGGTGAGGATGATCTCAAGGTTATCCAGGCTGTGAAGATGGCGAAGAACCACCGCATCGACCCGCTGTCATACAAGTCTCCCATGGAGATAATCAACCTGTGGGGTGATTCGTTCAAGGGTAAGCCTATAAATCCGGATGACGTGCCTACGCTTCACAAGGCCAATGAGCTTCCCGATGGTATTGTTGTATACGATGTTGATGACAGCGATCAGTCGCGCTACAATATGCGTCAGATCATCAACACTCATTACGGACCCGACTGCTCGCCCTGGTGCTTGCTTCAGGGTGATGGCAAGGGAAATCTGACGAGCGAGTCGAAGCGTTACAGGGAGCACTACAACGCTTATCCCAAGCAGGTGGCGTTCCGCAATGGAAAGCTTCTGGCATTCAGCGCTAACAGCAGAAGCGCTGTTGCCTGGTGGGATAGGCAGGATGAATCTCATGAAGGTATCCCTGTAGAGGGCCGTATCGCGAGAGATGCTCTCGGCCGCTCAGGTACCACAATCTATTATAACAATGGCAATGTAGGCTATTATAACATCCATAAGGGCAGCAAAGGCCCTAATGGACGTGTGGTGAAGTGGGCTTCGATAAACTCGCCATCCCCGGATTCTGTGATAACCTATGACCATGATGGGAACATTGAGTTCCTCCTGCGCCTCAGTAACGGAAGGCCTTGGCGATTAATTTATAAGAATACCGACGGCAAGTCAGAGATTCTGACATGGGAGGGAGACCAGCTTCAGTCCTGGGAAATACCTGATAAGAGTGGACAGAGGCTGACCACATATAGCTGGAATGAGCATAATGGCCTTCCTGTTATGTATGAGGATAATGCCGAAGAGTCCGCCATCACTATCATTTGGCGCTCCAATGGCAGTGTCGAGGAACTGCGTTACAGGAGACCTGGTAGCCAACGTTACGAGAAGTTCCATTTTGATTTGAATAACAATCTTCAAGGATATACGGGATTTCAAGGACAGTTTGTTTTCGTGCATGAAGGGAAACCTGTATTCATGTCTGGGTACGGAAGCTATCTGGCACCTTCAAGGCCGGATATGGCGCCTATCGTTGCTAAGATGAAGAACGACCTGGAGAATGCACAGCTGACAGAGGACGAGAAGAAGAGTTACTGGGACCTTATCAGTTATGTAGATTTATTGGCTTCTAGGATTGACACTGTTAATCCGGAGCGCCTGGGTGATACCTTTGACGTGCATCTGCCCGAGGTGAGTCTCAATGTGTCTGACTACTTCAACTTTGATACCTACAAGCTTGATGCCCAGCGCTATCTCGGTGTTCCTGAAGATATGCGCGAGTATCTCAGTGAGGATCTCCGCAATGAAGTCCTGGCTGCCGAAATGTCTGCAGAGGAGCGTCACGAGGAGTCGATGAACTTCTCAGTGGTACGTGATCAGCAGACCATCGACATGCTGAACAGCCAGCCCACAGTCGAGGCTTACCATGCTATGCAGCTGATTACGATGCCTGACGGTAAGCGCTACCTGCTGCCTCCCATGGCTGCAGTGCAGGGAGGCGAGTATGTCGAGGGTATCCCGGTGAATGAGGATGGCACCATCACTCCCATGTGGGAGCAGGCCGACGAACGTCAGGACCTGGCATTCATGTATACCAAGGGCAAGAGCGGTAAGAGGGTTCCTGCTGATGCAGAACTCCAGACACGTGACGGCAAGCTGTACTACGACGGCAAGGAGGTGTCCGGTGAGGTAAACAAGGAGACCGGCACGTGGGAACCCAACTGGTATTTCTCTCTGAAGAAGGGCAACAAGGGTGACAGTGGCGCCAAGCTCACCGACCTGGAGAAGGTGGCCTTCGATCCTTACCAGCACAGCGGCATCACTCCTATCAATGACCAGTTCACCACTGCGTACGATCGCAGCCACCTGGTGATGGTTAAGGTACGCGTACCCGCGAGTGAGGCTAGCGGAGAGAGCGGCTATAAGGCTGACAAGGCGAAGCTCGGTGTCGGCACGCATCCCTGGAAGGGTGGTGTTCTGAAGACAAAGGCTCCCCGCCAGGTGATTCTCAGCCGCTACGATATGCCTGTGGAAATCCTCAGTGATGAGGCTGTGGCACAGGAGTGGAAGAAGATGCTGGACGAGAACAGCCTGAAGGAAGTTCCTTTCAATATCGTTACGCCCGGCGTGCGCGATGCGCTGCAGCGGCTCGGCGTCACCATTACAGAACCCTCGAAGGGCAATGCCGGTGAGGCCGCCATGGATGCGTACAAGCAGTGGAAGGAGAATGGTGAGGAGGTACACTTCAGTGTAAGCAGAGAACAACGTCAACATGCTGCAAATCTTTACGATAGCATTTTGAAAAACGGATTTAATGATGTATCTTTGCAGTTGTTAAATGAATATATCGATAATGCCGAAGCAGGAACATACACTCTCACCGCGCGACTTCGCAATCCTATTGGAAGAGTGTCGCTCGAAAAATCAACCCGTACCCAGCGAGTTGATGCTGTCATTGGACGCATTGCTGAGGCAACAGTCCCGAAGGCTTACAGAGCTCAGCCGCGCGGCCGCCAACAACTAGAACTTACAAAGAAAGAACTGCTCAAGCAGTGGGCAATCGCTACGGGAAATTGGTATACCGATTTCTCGGAGTTTATAGGTGATTCTGAACCTTTCGATTC
>JAZRXU010000057.1:0-5747 GCA_045600345.1 Candidatus Cryptobacteroides sp.
GCTGGTATGACGCCTCCAGCACCATATCCCGCAGCCAGTTGACATTCTGGCCCTTTATCATCTTGGCCTTGATGCTGCGAAGGGCATATTCCTCTGCATCCACCATCATCTCACCATCGAAAGCAGGGGTGGAGATTGCAGGTTTGGGATGATAGCGCACCATGTATGTCTTACGGCCGTCAATATTCAGGGAATCTATGATATAATAATTATAGAACAGCAGTCCGGCGTTGTTGATAGGAGAAGGTATCTCCACATCGAAGGCATTGATAAACTGGCTGTAGAAATTATTCTTCAGGTGCATGCTGCCCGTGAACTGCGCGAGCAGATTGCCGCTTGGATCCGTACCGGAGATATTGCTGGCCATGATCACTTCCCTGTCGGATGCAGGGTCGGTGGAATGGAAACGCTGCGATTTGGACTCGCTTATCATAACAGGCAGATACGGAATTCCGGACACATCGGAAGTGTCTATATAATCGAATATGAAGCCCCACTGCTTGCGAACATTCGGGCCGCGAAGCTGTTCACGCGGATGAGTCACATCCAGCTCCATCTTGCTGTATACGTCACAATGATATGCCGGGCGGAGTTCGGGATTGTTCCTGTCCCTGTGAGCATCGATATTTGCCAGCAGACGCTTCACCTTGCGATTGTCGGCCTTCACGATGACAGTGGACAATTCCTGCCGCTCCTGGCGGAGGATGATGTTTATATCATTGAATATGCCGGGCTTGACTGGAATAGTCGATGGATAATATCCCACCTGCTGCGCCCGCAGAAGGGTAAGCGACATGTCACGCGTACTGAGATTGAACCACCCTTCAGCATCGCACGATACGCCTGTATCCGTGCCGTCAAAGAAGACAGCTGCGAAAGGGACGCCCTGCCCGTCATACGCATCTATTATGCGGCCGCGTACCTTTGTCACCTGTGCCATTACGACAGAGCACACGCACAGAAGGATGGATATGACAGCAGCACGCCTCACAGAGTACTAGTCTTCGATGAGCTGGAAATCGATAATCTTCTGCTCCAGATCCGCTCTCGTGACCTTGATCTGCACCGGAGTGCCGAGAGTATATCTCTTCCTGGTGTGCCTGCCTCGTATCACGTAATGCTCTTCATCGAAGAAGTAATAGTCGGAGCGTATGTCGCGGAGTGCCACCATACCCTCAACATGGGTCGGCTCCACCTCCACATACATACCCCATTCGGTGATACCGGACACGACACCTTTGAATGTATAGCCCACCTTATCCTGCATATACTCGACCATCTTGTATTTGATGGATGCGCGCTCGGCAGCCGTAGCTATACCCTCACGCTCCGATGAATGCTCGCACAGCTTCTGGAAGAGGGTCTTGTCGGCGTTTTCTCCATTGTTGAGGTAACGGGCCAGAAGACGATGCACCATCATATCCGGGTATCGGCGTATAGGCGAAGTGAAATGAGTATAATATTCGAATGCCAGGCCATAATGGCCTATGTTGTCAGTATCATATTTGGCCTTTGCCATACAACGCAGACTCATCATCTCTATCGCAGATGCCTCAGGCTTGTCCTTGCTCTGGGCGAAGAGCTTGTTCAGCTCCTTTGCCACAGCCTTTCCACCCTTGTCCGGATTGAACTTATAGCCGAAATTCTTGACGAATATCTTCAGGTTCTGCAGCTTTTCATCCACAGGAACGTCGTGGACACGATAGACGAAGGTCTTGCCGCCGCATTCCTTCGCCACGAACTCGGCAACGCTGCGGTTGGCCAGAAGCATGAATTCCTCTATGAGCCAGTTTGCCTCCTTGCTCACCTTCTGTATGACATCCACTGGACGGCCTTTCTCGTCACATATAACCTTCATCTCAGGGCGCTCGAAGCTCACCGCACCGCTCTCGAAGCGCTTCTGACGAAGCTGGGCAGCAAGAGCCCAGAGTGCCTTGAGAGCCTTGTCTATATTCTTGCGAGGTGCAGCCTCGGACATAAGCACGTTCTGAGCCTGATCATAGTCGAAGCGATACTGGCTGCGGATCACGGTACGACCGAACCATCTATTCACGACCTTCGCATCCGGAGTCATCTCGAACACGGCGCTGAAGCATAACTTATCCTCATCAGGGCGGAGGGAGCACAGACGGTTGCACAGTTTCTCCGGCAGCATAGGCACAGTGCGGTCCGCCAGATATACCGAAGTACCGCGCTCGGCAGCCTCCTTGTCTATGATACTCTTAGGAGTGACATAATACGTAACATCGGCGATATGAACGCCCACCTCGACATTGCCGTTCTTCAGCACCTTGTAGCTGAGCGCATCATCGAAGTCCTTGGCATCTGCAGGATCGATGGTGAAAGTGAGAGTCTTGCGAAAATCCTTGCGAAGCTTGATCTCGGATGGGCTGATTTGGTCACTGATCTTCTCTGCCGCCTTCTCCACCTCGGGCTCGAAACGATATGGAAGGCCATATTCTGCGAGAATGGCATGCATCTCAGTATCATTTTCGCCCGGAGCACCCAGTACATCCACGATGTGGCCTATGGGATTCATCTCTCCGCGCGGCCATTCATCCACCACTGCCGCCACCTTATAACCCTGTTTAGCCCCTTCTGGAACCTCCCTCAGGGCAATATCATAAGGCATCACCTTGCTCTGCATGAGCACCCACGCCTGCTTGCCCACGATATGCAGGAAGCCGATGAAAGGACGCGGGCTGCGCTCGATTATCTCCGTGATGACGCCCTCATAGCGTCCTCCCTTGGCAGAAGGAGCCTTGGTCACATCCACACTCACACGGTCTCCATTCAGAGCTCCATGGGTCTTGACAGCCTTCACGAACACATCGCCCACCTCAGTGCTGCCGCTGGGCACAAAGCAGAAGCCCTCACGGGTCATCTGCACAACGCCCTCAAACGAGAAAAGCACCTTCGCCTTGCGCTTGCGCGCCATCGAGGCTGCCCTTTTCTCCTTATATTTCTGTTTATTCTTTTGCTTCTTACTCATAATAGTGCAAATATAGCACTTTTTCGGCATGCTTTTACTACCTTTGTCCTCGCTATGGGAATGGAGATCGAAAGAAAGTTTCTGGTTTGCGGCGATTGGAGCCGTGACGTGACAGACTCAATACAGATAGTTCAGGGCTACCTCAACCTTGACAAGGACCGCACAGTGCGCGTACGTATAAAGGGCAGACGCGGATTCCTGACAGTCAAGGGACCAACCAACGGAGTGAGCCGTTTCGAATGGGAGAAGGAAATTCCCGTAGATGAAGCGCGCGAGATGATGAAACTGTGCACTGGCGTGATTGACAAGACACGCCACCTGGCGCAAATAGGAGACCACTACTACGAGATAGATGAGTTTCACGGAGACAATGAAGGTCTCATAGTCGCCGAGATAGAGCTCAGAAGCGAAGACGAAGAGTTCATCCGTCCGGACTGGCTGGGCGAGGAAGTATCTCACGATCGCCGTTACTACAATTCGCAGCTGATAATAAATCCTTATAAAAACTGGTAAATCCAGGCCGGGAGCCTCGAAGCTGCGACCTAGTACAGCAGATCAGCCAGGACTATTGCAGTCATCGCCTCCACAATCACAGGAGTGCGGAGTGCGAAGCATGCATCATGACGTCCTTTGCATACGAGATCCGTCAATTCGCCTGTTTCGAAGTTAAGCGTTCTCTGAGCTTTGGATATGCTGCTGGTTGGCTTGAATGCCACACGGAAAACTATCGGTGCACCGTTGGTGATACCGCCGTTCACTCCGCCGGATCCGTTTTTCACAGGCAATCCATCCACATCAAATGGATCGTTATGCTCGCTGCCCTTCATGGCTGCAGCACGGAATCCGTCGCCGAACTCTATGCCACGCACGCCCGGGATAGAGAAGATGGCATGACTGACAAGGGCCTCAACGCTGTTCCAGAAAGGCTCACCTATGCCTGCAGGGACCTCGGCGCAGCATTCGACCACAGCTCCGATGCTGTCGCCTTCCTTCATGGCTGCATCCAGCAGAGATTCCCATCTGGAGCTATCTGTAGTGCCACCCATCTCGATAATCTTCGCCTCGAGATATTTTGCATTCCTGTTGCCAGAAGCGGCAGTCATGCGAGACTCGATAACCTTCTTGGCCACAACGCCTGCAGCAACTACAGGAAGAGTGATACGGCCTGAGAAATGCCCGCCGCCACGAGGATCGTTCCAGCCTCCGAAGCGCTCCGAGCCGGAGAAGTCCGCATGTCCCGGACGCGGGGTGGCTGCAAACTCGCTGTAATCACCGCTGCGTGTATTGGTATTGTGGAAAATAACCGTAAGAGGAGCGCCTGTGGTATGGCCTTCGAATACGCCAGACACAATGTGCGGCTCGTCCGCCTCCGTACGCGGCGTTGTGCCTTTCGCACCGCTCCTGCGACGGTCTATATCTTTTTTGAAATCATGCTCACAGAGTTCCAGACCGGCAGGAACGCCGTCCAGTGTGACACCTATCGAGTCGCCGTGGCTCTCGCCCCATATGCTTACTCTGAAATTATTTCCGAATGTATTCATCCCAGACTTTATTGAATTGTGGATATGATTTTGCCACGCAGGCAGTATCGTCGATATTGACAGGTCCGTCGGCTCCGAGTTCAGCAAGACGCAGGGCCATGACCATGCGATGGTCGTGATGAGAAGTATAATCACCACCTCTGAGAAGACGGGAGTTGAGAATGCGGGATTCCAGGCTCTCGCCATATATTATCATGTCATCACCCTTGATCTGGACGCGGACTCCGGCCTGCTGCAGAAGCTCAACAATGGCAGCTGCCCTGTCAGACTCTTTATGAGAAAGCCTTTTCACTCCCCTGAGCGAACTCTGACCCTGACAGAATGCACAGAATACCGCAGTCACAGGGAAAAGATCGGGGCAGTTGGTAAGATCCGCCTTGAAAGCCCTGAGAGGAGCCTTTGTGGCAGTTATGACACCCCTTGGTTCATCCATCTGGCTGAGGCTGGCACCTGCCTCCATAAGTATATCCATCATGGTAAGGTCTGCCTGCAGCGATGTGGTATCCAGGCCTGTCAGCGACACCTGGCCGAATATGGCTCCCACAGCCAGAAATACCGTGGCAGCGCTCCAGTCTCCTTCGAGATCGAAATCCGCAGCCTTGTATGTCTGCTGTTCCTTGACTTTCAGAAGAATCTCCGTACATTTGCTCCAGTCGTCATCCAGCAGGGCACGACCGCCATACATCTCGCTGCGCACCTTGACTCCGAACTTGCGGAGTATGTCCATGGTCATATATATGTATGGAATGCTAGTCGGGTTCATGACACTCAGAGCTGCGTGCTTCTCGCCCAGAGGCAGGGCCATCAGCGCACCTGTCACGAGTTGCGAGGACTTACTGCCGTCTACCGTCATCCTTCCTGCTCCGAGAGGTCTCTTCACTGTCATGGGGATGGTCAGATCTAGGGCTGAAGCAGAGTGTCTCTCAGAGGTCTGCCCACCCCCGGGCAGAGGAAGGGGGAGGGGCCCATCGTCAGATGGGAGGGGACGGAGCGAAGCGGAGCCCTCTGAGAGGCACTCTGTTTCAGCCATCATGGCTGTCATCGCCTTGCCGGCGCCCTGCAACGGCCGCGTCAGAAGCGTACCGCGTCCGGAGATTGTGGCTCCGTCTGCATAGAGCTGACTTGCTACCGGCATCATGATACGGGTCAGAAGTCCGGATTCACCTACATTTATATCGCCCTTGGACAGGCATCCCACTTTGGCATTGACACCT
>JAZRXU010000058.1:0-3919 GCA_045600345.1 Candidatus Cryptobacteroides sp.
CAGATCTGTGGTTTCTCCCAACCGAGTTCCTTGGCATACTCTACAGCGCCCTGAGCCATATAACGGAGGAGAGTCTGGTTTGCGTAGCTGCGTGCGCCCTTTGAAACCTGAAGGATAACAGGAGACTTGGTCTCAGAGCAAGCCTGGATGATAGCCTGAAGCTGCTCCATGTTGTTGAAATTGAAAGCAGGGATGGCATAACCGCCTGCTACGGCTTTAGCAAACATCTCTTTGGTGTTTACAAGGCCGAGTTCTTTATAAGATACACTCATGATGATAAATGATTAAGAAATTTCAAATAGTCCACAAATTTAGCTATTTTTGCGTAAATCTTCAACAGCAATGAACAAAAAAGTCGTGATATTCTCAGCCCCCTCAGGCTCGGGCAAAAGTACCATTGTAGGACACTGTCTCAAGCTTTTTCCAGAACTTGCGTTTTCCGTTTCCGCAACTTCAAGAGCACCGAGAGGAGACGAGAAGGATGGACAGGCATACTATTTCCTTTCTGCAGAGCAGTTTCGCTCCCTTATAGACGAAGACCAGCTCGTGGAATGGCAGGAAGTCTATGCCGGTTCATACTATGGCACGTTAAAAAGCGAAGTGGAGCGCCTCTGGAACGACGGCAAGGTGATAATCTTCGACGTAGACGTTGTGGGCGCATACAATCTCAAGAAATATTTCGGAGACCAGGCCCTGTCCATACTTGTGAAGGCTCCATCAGTGGAAGTGCTGCGTCAGAGGCTCAACAGCCGCGCCACAGACAGCCCGGAAGCCATAGAGAAACGCCTGGCCAAGGCTGACCAGGAGCTTGAGTTTGCAAAAGGCAAGGTTGATTATACTCTCGTGAACGATGATCTCGCGACCGCCTTTGCTGACGCAGAGAAAGTAGTCGGAGATTTTATACGGAGATAGGCCAGCCTACTCGACTCTCATTGAAATAAGTCCCTTATTCTTGAGAAACTCACCAGGAGGGACGCCTACAGCAGCCTTGAAATAGTTGGTAAACTGCGACTGCGATGTGAAGTGAAGCGCCTCGCACACCTGCACTATGCTGTATCCTTGTTTCAACAGACTTTGCGCATCCAACACAACCTGTTCCTTTATCATATCGAGAGGATGATTGCCGCTGCACTCATATATCACAGATGCAAAGTATTTGGGCGTCAGATTGGCGCACGACGCATAGAAAGCCACATCCCTATGCTCCCTGTAGTATTCCGACAGACAGTTCAGAAAGTCGCGATAGATCTGTTCCTTTGCTGAAATCCTGTCCTTGCGGTTACGAGCCTTCCAACGCTGGAAAGATACGGCCGCTATACCGGCCATGAGCATGACATACGCTTTTACAAGATCCGAATTGACATCATGCTCTGCGAAATTAAGCTGATCCTTAAGCAGTCTGTACACACTTATACCCTGCAGCATCTCGCCATGCTCCATCTCTATGGCGAGAGGAGACGTGAAATCGGAAGCGGAATATACAGAATTATGCGCACCGGCCGGAGGAGCGAAGGTGGAATTAGGCACCACGATCACAATCACCGTACTATTGTCCGCAAAATCCAGCTTCTCGGCATTTGAACCGGAAGGTATGACTGCAAGCCCGCGTTCCTTAATGGACAGGTCCTTCATATTGCATTTGATATCCACACGGCCCTCAACGCACAGGATAACAGTGGTGAAATGCACCTTCAGAGGCAGCAGTTTCAAAAACTCGCGGACCTCCGGAGTGAAAGTCTCCATGAACGGTCTGTCGAGATTATCGTACATCAGCAGCTGATCTGCGTACGTAGTCATACCATCGACCTTAGGAAGCATCTTGAAAAGCAATCGTGTAAACAGTGCCATATATGTTTCAGTTATTCATTCAACATTATATCCAGAATCACGTCATCGGTGGTCTGCATGCCATCACTGGCCAAGGTCCCCACGTGAGTGATAGAAGACTCGATATCATTTCCCACGATTCCTTCGCCGTAATTGAAGCCACGCCACTTTCTGGCAGCGAAATAAGCATCCACCGCGCACGCTATACCTGTGGCGATCTTCGTGGCGCATGAACTTTTCGCGCCGTCACAAATGATGCCCGATATCGTTGCAAGAGTAGTTTCTACCGCCATACTCACCTGCTTCGGATCCAGACCGTCAATATATGCCAGAGCGCCGCTCACACCCGCACTTGCCGCCATGGCACCGCAATACGCAGACAGACGTCCTATCGATTCCTTGATATGTACCGTAATAAGATGTGACACGAACAGGCCGCGTATCATGGTCTCCCGCGACAGACCTTTCATCTGACAGAAACGGATAACGGGGAGCGAACATGTCATACCTTGATTACCGCTTCCGCTGGTCGTCATCACCGGGAGCGGGCAACCATTCATTCGGGCATCGCTGCCAGCAGCTGCATATGCACACAGATTATTCTTGACGTCATCCCCGTATTCACCAGTTCTGATGCCATCAAAGATTGTTTTACCTATTGCTATTCCATATTCGTTTTCAAGGCCTTCGTCAGCGATTGCGCTGTTATAGGCAATCACCTTTGCAAACAAAGGCTCAATAAGGGCAATTTCGATATTCGAAGCCTCATCGCAGATAAGCCCTATGGTAAGAAAACTGCGATCGGTATGCTCCTCGGATACCCGGCTCTCGCTCGAACCACAGAATTTATCAGCACTCGAAAGTATATCCACCCCGTCGCACTCGTATCGCGTGACATTCGTATGAAAGTCCCTTATCTCGACCATGACATCATGTCCGCCACAACGCGCATTCACCCGGATATACAATTTAGGGACATTTTTCTCCAGACGGATTTCAATCGGGCAGCTTTCCAAGAATCCGTTCACCTTATACAGGTCCGCAGAATCAACGTCTGAGATAACCATCAATTTCTTACGGCTATCACCCAGCACCGCACCCATGGCCACAGCATACTCGATGCCAACCTGCCCATCCGAGTTGGGTATATGCACGCTTTTGACATTCTTGATCATGTTTCCGGAGAGGGAAACAGTCATGCCGGTCGGCAGGCAGCCATCAGCGGCACGCGTCACAAGACTGGCTGCATATGCCAGCGCAATAGGCTCCGTACATCCTTCAGCCGGAACAATCTCTTCTTCAAGTATTTGCAGAATCTTTTCCGTCATATCACAGGTAATAGACAAATTTACGCAGAATTCTTAACTTTGCAATGCAAAAAAGTTCGAAATGAGCATAAAAAACAACATACAGCGCATCAAACTAACTATCCCAGAAGGAGTTAAGTATGTCGTTGTGAGCAAATACCGTCCCATAGAGCAATTGCAGCAGGCTTATGATGCAGGTATGAGAATCTTCGCAGAGAACCGTCCCGCCGAGCTCGCAGCAAAGGTGGAAGCACTGCCAAAGGACATCCAATGGCATTTTATCGGTCATCTGCAGACCAACAAGCTGAAGATGGTACTTCCCTACTGCTCATTGATCCAAAGTGTCGACTCCATACACCTCATGGAAGCCATGGAACGCTTCTGCAGCCAGCACAGCCTGAACGCGAACATACTGGTCGAGGTCCACATAGGAGCCGAGGTGACAAAACAGGGATTCTCGCCGGAGGAAACGGTTGAGCTCTTCAGCAAGCGATGCCATGAGACATTCCCGCATCTGACATTCTGCGGTCTGATGGGCATGGCCTCACACACGGACGACCCTGTCCGTATAGAAGAAGATTTTGCTTTGATAAAACAGATATTTGACACAATAAGAGAGCTTCACCCCGAACTCACTTCATTCACAGAATTGTCAATCGGCATGAGCCACGATTACATGCTGGCTCTCAAACACGGAGCCACCATGGTACGCATAGGCAGCATGACATTCGAGTAAACTCTTGAAATGCCGAATATAATGGGCTCATCGGCAAAAGTCCGTGGGA
>JAZRXU010000059.1:0-5945 GCA_045600345.1 Candidatus Cryptobacteroides sp.
TCTTGCCGAACTTGTTCTTGATGGCCAGTATGGCTTCCTGACGCTTTCTTTCCCTACCGTCATCGACTTTGTCCTCGAACAGGTCGAGCTGCACGCCCTCGGCCCTGGATTCGTCGATGGTGTGGTTTGCCACCACATACATCCTGCGTATCAGCAGGTTACGGTCGACGATGCGGTCGAACAGCGATACCGCGGCCTCGGTTATGGCCTCGGTCGACGAGCAGTGCCGTCCCAGATTGATGCTGCCGTGGGCGGGCTTGGGCACGGCGCGTCCGTAATAATCGATTGCCACGGGTCCCTTGTAACTTCTGGCATTGCCTTCCGTCAGGTTGTCGATGTCGTATCCTACCGTCAGTACCATCTGGTCTGCCACCAGGTGCTTTGCGACAAGGTCGAGCACCAGAGAGTCCGCCATTTCGCGAATCACCGTTCTTGCCTTGTCGAAGGTGTATGGCTCCGACAGCACCTGACCATGGCTCAAAGAATTGGTCTCCGGCTTATAACTCTGCGCGGCCTCCATTGTACAGGGCTCCCAACCCCATGCATGATCTATGAGCAGCTCGGCATTGATGCCAAACTGCCTGTACAGCCAGGCTTCACCGCCTTCGTCGAGAGACCACCGACATATATCACCCATAGTCTTGATGCCTACCTTCTCCAGGCGCTCCGCAGTGCCCCGTCCCACACGCCAGAAATCGCGCAGAGGCTGATGGTCCCACAACTCACGGCGATAGCTCATCTGGTCAAGCTCGGCAATACGCACGCCATCTGCATCTGCACTCTGATGCTTTGCCTTTATGTCCATGGCGACCTTGGCCAGATACATATTGGTACCTATGCCGGCAGTGGCGGTAATTCCAGTATTTTTCAAGACATCACGTATCATAGTCATAGCCAGCTCGTGAGCCGTCATCCTATACAGTCCGAGATAATCTGTCACATCCATGATCACCTCATCGATAGAATAGACCAGGATATCCTCCGCAGCAATGTACTTGAGATAAATATTGTAGATACGTGTACTGTAATCGATATAATACGCCATACGCGGCATGGCACGGATGAAGTCAAGTTCATACTCCGGATGCGCGTTCAGCTGGCGTTCATCAGAGCTGCGTCCGGTGAATCTTCGCCCCGGCGCATGGAGACGACGGTTGTTATTCACCTCCCTCACCTTGGCCACCGCCTCAAAAAGACGGGCACGTCCACCTATTCCGTATGACTTCAATGCCGGAGTAACAGCCAGGCATATTGTCTTTTCTGTCCGGGACTCATCAGCAACGACAAGATGTGTGGTAAGAGGGTCCAGTCCCCTTTCCACACACTCCACCGAAGCAAAAAACGACTTCAGATCTATAGCAATATATTTTCTATCCAAATCTTGAGTCCTATACCTATAAGAATCAGGCCACCCACCAGTTCTGCGGGAAAGTTGAATTTACGTCCCATAAAGACGCCGACAAGAGTTCCGGCCATGGAAAACAGAAAGCTGCATATGCCTATGACCGACACGGCCATCCACAAGACATTTTGCGGCTTATCAACGAAGATTATGCCTGTGGCCAATGCATCTATACTTGTAGCAATGGAAAGTATAATTACAGTGCGAATGCCATAATCGGCATCGGCATGTTCATCCTCATCTTCCGAAAAATGTTCGTAGACCATCTTGCCGCCTATGAAGCCAAGCAGAGCAAGGGCAAGCCATGGAGCTATCTTGCTGATGAACTCCGCGAAATACACTCCGGCGAAATACCCTCCGAGAGGCATTCCTGCCTGGAATATGCCAAAGAAGAGGGCCATCATAATGGCCCCCATCGGATAGAACTTGCGGGCGGCGATGCCCTTGCTCACACTGACTGCGAAACAGTCCATCGCCAACCCTATTCCAAGCAATATTATCTCAGTTATACCCATTCAAAGATACGGAGAATTCGCTCTATTTGCCGAACTGAGCTCTCAGAGCCTCGATCTTGGCATCAGCAGTATCACCGGCTGCACCAAAATAGAATTTGATCTTAGGCTCAGTACCTGAAGGACGTACAGACACCACATCGCCATCCTTGCTGAAGAACTGCAGCACATTGCTCTTAGGGAGGCCAGTCTCCTCTGTCTTCAGGTAGTCAACCACCTTGACAACCGTGCTGCCGGCGATCTCAGCAGGAGGATTCTGACGATAGTCTGTCATTATCTGCGCAATCTCCTCCGCACCGGACTTGCCTTTGCGCACTACAGAGATCAGAGATTCCTTGCGATAGCCATACTCCTTGTAAATCTTCTGAAGAAGCTGATACAGGGTGAGACCCTGCTCGAGCGCCCATGCAGCTGCCTCTGCAACCATTGAACATGCGATAGGAGCATCCTTGTCACGCACGAACTCGCCTACATTGAAGCCGTAGCTCTCCTCACCGCCGCAGATGAACTGGCCCTTGCCTTCATTGTTGCGCACAACCTCAGCGATATATTTGAAGCCTGTAAGCACGTTGTAGCATTTCACACCGAAACCTGCAGCAATCTCGCGGAGAGTCTCAGATGTTACGATAGTCTTGACAATATAGTTGTTGCCACCTTCCAGCTTGCCGAGCTCTTTCCAACGGTTCAGGATGTAATATGTCATGATAGACGCTGTCTGGTTTCCGTTGAGAAGCACCATCTTGCCCTCATTGTCACGAACCGCGATACCCATACGGTCTGCATCCGGATCCGTAGCGAGAACGATATCAGCACCCTCACGGTCAGCCACCTCGAGGGCCATCTTGAGAGCTGAAGGCTCCTCCGGATTCGGAGACATGACTGTAGGGAAATTGCCATCATTAACATCCTGCGCAGGAACATGGTATACGTTTGTGAAACCAAGACGTTTCAGGCACTCAGGGACGATGCGCACGCCTGTGCCATGAAGAGGAGTGTAGACAAGCTTGAGGTCAGTATGTTTCGCACGAGCCTCAGGAGTAAGCATCAGGGAGAGAATATCATTCATATACTTCTCATCCATATCCTCACCCATAAGGGTGATCTTACCGGCTTTCGCACCTTCCGGAGCTGTATAGAGAATCATTGAAGGGTCTGTGATCTTGCCAACCTCGGCAACAATATCCTTATCTACAGGGCTGGTGATCTGTGCACCGCCTTCCCAGAACACCTTGTAACCGTTGTATTCTGCAGGATTATGCGAAGCTGTAACCATGATACCTGCAATACTCTTGTTGGAGCGGATGGCATAGCTGAGCTCAGGAGTAGGGCGAAGGGATTCAAAAAGATACACGTCAAGGCCGTTGGCAGCCAGAATTTCTGCGGAAATGCGTGCAAACTCCTCGCTGTGGTTACGTGAGTCATACGAGATGCTGACGTTGAGGTTGTCACCTTTAACGTTCTGCCTGATATAATTTGCAAGACCCTGGGTAGCCATACCTACGACATACTTGTTCATACGGTTGGTACCCACACCCATTACGCCGCGAAGGCCGCCCGTGCCGAACTCGAGATTGCGGTAGAACGCATCTTCAAGCGCTACAGGATCAGTGTCCATAAGCTTTTTAACTTCATCCTTTGTCTGCTGGTCAAAGTTGCCATCGAGCCAACTTTGAGCTACTGTTTTGTAGTTTGGTTCCATATGTTGATTGAATATAATCTGTATTGCAGTTCACATGCATTACAAATTTAATAATTAAAAGGAATCCAACAAATATTAAAACTCAATATCTGACTCCGGATAAAACTCCTCAAGGTCCTGACGGCTTCAATTTGACATCCTTTTCGAAAATTAAACGTATCTTTGGGAGATTAACGAAAAGCTATGAAAGTATCAGTATATCTTGGATCGGCATTGGAGTGTTTGCCTGAATACAAAACACTCGCATACGAACTGGGCAGACAGCTGGCTGAGAACGGCCACACAGTGGTATATGGCGGAGCTGACGTCGGTACAATGAAGAATCTTGCAGACGGAGCGCAGGACGCAGGTGGAGAGATAACAGGTGTGTTCCCGAGGCAGTTCAAAGGTACGGCCGAAGTAGTCAGGAGCGGTGTCAAGGTAGTGCGTGACGGACTGACAGAAATGATATGGGTGGCGGATTTTGCGGAGCGAAAGAAGGTGATGGAACAGCTGAGCGACTGCTGCATCATCCTTCCAGGAAGCTTCGGCACTCTGGATGAAATGTTCACATATGCATGCAACCATGCAATCGGCGAGCATGACAAGACAGTCTACGTGCTTAACCACAACGGATTCTACGACCCCATGAAGGATCTGTTCAAGAATATCGCTGCAGCTCATTTTCTCAAACCCGAGACCGTAAGCATAGTACAGTTCTGCGATACCATTGACGATTTCATAAAAAAGTTGTCATAAATTTTTTCTTTTCATATTAACATATACACATTCATCGTATCTTATAATCGGTAACTGGAGAGAAATGAGATCCGACGACAGAACATTTGCTGCAATTGTCAGCACATACACAGAGCCGCTTTACTGGCATATCCGCCGACTGGTGGTGAGCCATGAAGATGCCCAGGATGTTCTGCAGGACACCTTCATCAAGGCATTCAGACATTTGTGGACCTTGCGTGACGAATCGTCCCTGCGCCCATGGCTGTACAAGATCGCAACAAACGAGTCGTACAAGTGCCTTAAAAAGCGTCACGACACCTCATCCCTATCCGTGGAACTGGAAAGTCAGCTGATGAGCTCCGAGCACGTGAACTTTACAAATAATGCTGAGATCAAGCTGCAAAAGGCCCTCATCCAGATGACACCGCAACAGAAAACCGTATTCTGCCTGCGATACTATGACGAGATGGATTACCAGCAGATATCCGAAATAACAGGCCACAAGGAATCAGTTCTCAGAGTTGCATACCACAACGCAAGGGAAAAAATAAAGAACTTCATTGAAAACGAATGATTATGAGACAGAATATTTACAACGTGCCCGAAGGCTTCTTCGACAAGATGCAGGCAGAAGCGCTAAGCAATGCATCACGGATACGTTCGAGGCGCAAGACAGCATTGATAGCCTCATCCGGGTCTCTGGCGGCTGTAGTTGCAATACTGCTCGTCCTGCCTGTATTCAGAACGCAGTCAGCAGTTCAGCCACCAGACAACATGTACGCAGACATATTCGAATCAAATGAAGAGTTCGTTGACTTTTACGAATGTGATATATTTTTAAACAACCTTTAAAAAGTAAGAATTATGAAAAGAATGACATTTATGGCAATCGCAGTATTGCTCTCAGTTTCACTTGCAAATGCACAGCCGCAGCAGGACAGAGAACAGAAAACTCCCGAAGAGCGCATCGAGATGCAGGCAGCAAGAGTAGCCAGCGAGCTCATGCTGGGAGACTCGCAGGCAGAGAAGTTCATCCCCATATACAAGGCATACAGACTCGACCAAAAGGCCATCAACGAAAAATATCGCATGCCCAGACGCGCTGAGAACCTTCAAGGGACACCTCTTTCAGACAGCGAGGTTGATGCAAAGATACGCAACGGCTTTGCAAAAAGTCAGGCCATCCTTGATTCTCGCATAGCATACTATGAGAAATTCCTCAAAGTGATCAGCCCCAAGCAGATTCAAAGGGTTTATGACATGGAGAAAGAGCATGCCGACAGGGCAATGCCTGGAAAAGGCGGACATCATGGCGGCTTCGAAGGCAAACCTGTACAGCCTAAAAAACCGGCCGAAAGACGATAACCGATATTCAAAATGAAAAATTGCCGATAGAACAAAGCAAAAATCTTTTTTCTATCGGCAAACGTTTTATATTTGCATAAAATATCAAAGAATATAACATGAAAAAGCATCTTTACATTCTGGCAAGCGCGACTGCCACGCTATTCTGCGCCTGCCAACCCAAAGTACAGCAACCCGTAAAAATCGCCCCATATCTTTTTGAGGTAACGGTAGAAGACTACCTTACAGAAGCCCCCGACAACCTGTT
>JAZRXU010000060.1:0-7895 GCA_045600345.1 Candidatus Cryptobacteroides sp.
CAACCTGTTGGATGAGGCTACATCCGACTTCAACTGTTCAGCAGTAAGAAACGGCAATTACTATGGCCGCAACCTGGACTTCTTCGTAAGCGAGATATCTGAGATTGTTGTGAAGACTCCTGCCAAAGATGGCCGTCACGCATCTATAGGCGTTGCCAGACTGATGCACATGACAGACGCCGATATAGAGGCCGGCCTTACTGAAGAACAGATCGCCATACTTCCATGGGGAATGTTTGACGGCATCAACGATGCAGGACTTTTCTGCAACATGAATGTGACACCAGCCGGTGACTCTGGAATCGAGCACACTTCTCCAGATCCAAGTCTGCCAGAAATCAACTGCACATTCCTTGTACGTGCCCTTCTGGACAACTGCGCAAGTGTAGATGAAGTCGTCGAATTCGTAAACACACACAGCATCGTCGGCATCAACAAAGGAGGATTCGACCTCCACTTCATGATAGGTGACCCAGAGAAGAACGTTGTCCTTGAGTTCATCGACAATAAACCAGTGATCAAAGAACAGTATATCATGACCAACTTCCTGGTCAATGCCGATGCGCTGACTCCTCATGCTGATGGCGTGGAGCGCTACGAAATACTCAAAGAAAACTATGCAGAGGGCGGAGAATCAATGGAAGGAATGTGGAACCTGCTGAAAAGAGTAAGATTCTCTCAGGCATACGACCCCGAAGTGGTTCCTTTCTGGAAATCTGAGTTCACAGCAGCACCTCGCAATATCGAGACTCCACTTGAGGAAGTCTTTGCAGACCCATCCGTCCAGAAACATTTCGCTGATTTCAAGACTTTCAAAGAGACCGGATATTACACTCCTGAGATGCATCTGTGGTTCACTGTGCACAACAGTACCTATGACATCGCAAACAAAGCCCTCTGGGTCACAATCCGTGAGGATTACGACCACATCTACAAGTTCAGCCTGTAAACAATTCTACAGGGTATTGTAACCCGAACCAGCAGTAAAACTCTTGGTAAGAGAACCCGAGAAGGTGCCGTCAGAGAAGAAGTAATCTTCGAATACTCTGGTGGCACCGCTTGGTTTTGATGAAGTGAAGCCACACTTGTATGTATTGCCTTTAACGAATGGTGCGCTGATGAATGAGTAATTGCCACTCATTGCACGCGGCACATAACAGCTCATCACGACTTTCCCCGTACTGTCAACGACGGTAAAATAGCCAGAAGAAGCATTTGTATTCCACATATAGGTTGTCTGCGCACATACGGGATTATTAGACGACGCACCACCGCCCATACCTGGACGTCCGCCGCCACCGCCGCCCTGCTGGCCGCCGGTACAGAAGATGTAACCGCCATTAAAGCTCAGATACGCATGATTGTCTGCATCGAATGCCTCCTCCGGGCTGTTTGCAGAGTGCGCCATGACAACGCCACCGTTTACAACGATAGAATTGGCCTTGCCATAATTCGTGTCTATACCGTCATTGCCCGTAGACTGGACATAAGTATAACCGCCATTGAATGTAATAACTCCCGTAGCATTGATGCCATCATCCTTGGCAACGATTGCAAGTGCACCGCCATTCACGACAACAGATCCCTTGCTCTCTATTCCCTCGCCCTCCGTACCAGTGGTTCTCACGTTGACATTACCGCCATTAACAGTCACCAGTTTTGTCGCTTTAATAGCTTTCGGACGGCTCTTGTACGATGAGTATGAGTATACTCCGCCGCTTGTCGACACCGTAAGGTCGACACCATCATTACATTCGAAGTCATAGCAGTTGATACCTTTGCCGCCATTGCCTGTACTTGTACATGTTACGGTCCCCGAGCGCAGCACAACGTTGTTCTCTGCTCTCATGCAGGCAGATGCTGATGTATCATGTTCCGCTGCATCATACACGCCGGCTCCTGTCGTCTTCAATGTAACTTCTGCACCGCTTACTGTAATATTATTGGCACTCTTCAGACATTTCGACGCAGCTCCAGATGCTGTTATATTCAGCTTACCACCTTCGAGGATGATATCCGATGCTGTGTCTATACCGCAACTTTTCTCACCGGAAGTATTCAATACGGCCTCGCCACCTGTCATATAGAAATATCCGAGCTCCGCATCTTCGCACTGTACGGCCTCACCCTTTGAATTGACCTTAAGCTGACCGCCGTCAACATGGACATAGTCATTGAAGTGAATGCCATCTCCTTCGGACGATTTCACAGTAATATTTCCACCCAATACATGGATATAGTCGTCCACACAAATTGCATGCTTGCATTTACCATCCAGCTCCAGCGTTCCGTTACCGCTGAACACAAGCTGTTTCTCGCTGAAGAAACATCCCTTAGCATCCTCTCCCTCTACAGTATCCGTATAAGTTGCACCATCGCAAAGATAGTTCTCTGTGCCATCTTTGATGAGCACATACACGGTTTTCCCGCTCTGAATATTGATGGCAGGACCGACGGCTGACTTCAACGATACACCTTCAAAGCTCAAAAGCATCTTTTTATTGGTATCTTCCGCCTTGACACCATTGTATATCTTTAGAGAGCCATTGGCAGTCGATCCGCTTAAATTGATACGCACCTTCTTGCCTTCAGCGCCAGGAGCACCGATGGTCACATGCGCACCCTTGCTGGTGACGCTCAGCTTTGAACCGTTGGTAATAGCCACATCATCACCATTCCAAACCAGTGTGATGGCCTTATCGAACTCTGAAATGTCCAATGTATCATCGCTGCCACTGGTATCGGCATCTTCATCATTGCCCGTTCCGGCAGGGTCATCTCCAGAGTCAGGGTCATTATTTCCATCATTTTCATTATTTTCCGGAACTTCGATATCAGTCGGCTGTGTATCTTCCACAGCAGTCAATCTGCTTTTACATCCAGACATGACAGATAATACGGCACACAGCATTATCACCAGATACAAATGCTGCATATCATATACGATTTTCTTCATAATACTAAGGAAATTATTTAATATCATTGAGTTCATCGACTTTATCCTGAAGGCCACGCGTGTACTGATAGCACTGCGTGGCTATTTTTTTTGTCTCGGCGAGAAGGTCATCAATCTTGTCGAGAGCCGTCTCGGGATTTTTCACTGCAGCCTCAATCTCCTTGAGGCGTTCAATGTTTTTCTGATAGTCCTTATTTGTCATAATATACCCTTAATTCCTTTTAATGTCCTTTACCTCACAATCCCAACATCCGTCTGCAAAGCGGAGCACAAATTCATCTCCCTTACCTGCAGAAGACGCACTGCGCAGCAGTCTACCGCTTCTATCGGTAGCCATCACATAACCCTGGCGCAGTATCTCACGGGGGTCCGCCTGCCGTATGCTCTGCTCGAGCAATGACACTGAATGATCCATACGGCTGAGCGTTGCACCCAGGGCAAACGCAATGTTAGACACACACCTGGACGTCTCATTTGCCAATGCATTGATTCTGCGGTCAAGTCCCAGACGAATCTCATCCACCACAGATGTCCACTTCATTTCCACATCAGCCACCCACTGGACGAGAAAAGCGGCCAGAGCCGTCGGAGTCTTGAAATACTCGTTGGCCACCATGTCGGCAATATGAAAATCTCTCTCATGACCAATCGCCGTAAGGACTGGAATATGGCATGAAGCGATGGCACGGCACATCTGATAATCATCGAAGCAGAACATGTCGCTCTCCGCTCCACCGCCACGCATAACCACTACAAGGTCGTAAGGGTCAGGACTCTCGCACACGCGCTTCAGACTTTCGGCAACAGACTTCGGAGAACTGTCTCCCTGCATCAGACTGTCGAAAAGCGTAGTGTTGAAGACAAAGCCGTACGGGTTCTCAGACAGCTGCTTCATGAAATCGCCATATCCGGCCGCTGTTGAAGAAGATATCACGGCGATACGACCCGGAAGAAAAGGAAGCGCCAACTCCTTCTGAGCCTCGACAAGCCCCTCCTCCGCAAGACGGCGCATCGTCTCTTTCTTCTCTTGTTCGCGACGGCCTATGGTATATTCGGGGTCTATATCCTTAATGACCAGCGAAAGGCCGAACCGGGCATCATAGCTGACCGACACATAGGCCAGAATTTCCATACCTGCAGCGAGATCTTTCCCAGTTTCCTCTTTGAAATATGCGAGAAGATCGGCATGAGAACGCCATATGATGCCACGGGCCTTGGCAAGTTCAGCCCCCTTTTCGGATTTCTGGATCAGCCCAAGGTAATGATGGCCACCGCTTTGATTGCAGGAATCCACCTCAACTTTTACCCATGCCTCAATGCCATCCACCTGTTCCTTGATAACAGTCTGGAGGGTCAATAGGTCTATGTATTTCTCTTCCGTCATATGAAACATATTATCGGACAAACGACTTTGTAAAGTTAGACAAAAAGGTGTTATCTTTGTAACCGCAGCTCCAAAAATTAGAGAAAAATGGCCGATAATTACATAGAAAAGAGAATGGCGGAGATTGCATCCGGCAGCGCAGGCACCGGAGGTTCCACATTCCGCTTCAACAACATAGACGCCTTGACGGTCCGCAGCGCCGAGGCTGTGGAAATTGACACGGATTTCAAGCTGCACAGCCTTCAGATGGCAACCATAGAGAACATTATCGGCAAAGCCGGAATACATGGCATCCGCACAGTACGAGAGGCTGATGATGTGCTGGCCTTTGCAGCGACAGAGACGACGGTAGCGCAGCGCAACGATACCCTTCTTGCAGCCGGACGCGCCATGCAGATGGGTATACTCAAGGCTGCTGACATGGGCCTTTATGCCGTACCGGTCGTTCCTGCAGATCCGTCCCATATCGCCGCAATACGCATAGGTCGCAAGAAATAATTACCTGAATAGAGCGAAAGCTATCTCAGCAGCATGGAAAGGATATCAAAACCGGCATCAAGCTGAGTTCTCAGACCGCCGGTAAGACGCGGATTTGCTTCCAGCAGATACGGCGTGCCCTTGTTATCTATGATAAAATCGAAGCCACACACGCCGTGATAATCCAGAGCCTCAACTATTTTGGTTGATATTGCCGCAAGTTCCGGCATAGGCTCAACCGTTCTCGAGCAGGCTGGATCAACGCGATAGCTGGACGCAAAGCAACGCCCATCCATACAGCGAACGACATCACAGCTGTACTGCTCCCCTTCTACATATTCCTGAATCAGATACGGGTGCCTGTCATTATGTGATACATGGTTTCGCAGAGCATCGCGCGAATGAGGGATACGCACGCCATGTCCGGCGAATGACGAATCACTTTTAAACACAACCTTGCCATATTCAGGCACCTGATCGACAGAAAGATATCGATACGGCAGCTTCAGTCCCAACGACTGAGCGTATTCATAGAACCGGACCTTGCTGTCCAGCAATTCCACCTTTTCCCGATTCTCAACGACAACCTTGACACCAGGGAAATCACTTTCCAGTTGTGGCGCATATCGTGCCATAGCAACGGGACATCCGATGGGGATGACAATCAATGGGTACACATCAGCCATTCCACTACCCTCACCATCACAAGATGCTACTGCCCCCGGACAATATCCGGCAACCGCCTTTCTCAGTTCACGGCGATAGCCTGCCTCGTCACGAAGGGTATTTTGAGCAAAATCAACATGAGAGACGCCATATCCCTTCCTCTCAAGTGAGCGCTGCGCCACCTGAGCTATCTCCCCCATGCTGCCGAACAGAATAATCATAACATTTCATTCGTCACAAAAATACGCCATTTTCTCATAACATGGCGTTTCAAGGCAAAGACAAAATTTCAAAATTCACAAAAAACCTCAATAATCACAAAACTTTTTCAATAATCGCAAAATCTGCACACGGATTTTTAATTCGCTTTATTTATCCAGCAAGTAAAACTATCATTGCAGAAAAAAAGATGTATCAGGAAATCTACCACGTATGTACAAATGGTAACAACCATCCTGTTGTTTATACCTGCAGCGAAGATTACAGAACTGCTATCTTGATAAGCGCATCAACAGCATACAAGTATCACGTGACTATGCTGTGCTTCGTACACATGTCTAATCATTCTCACTTCATAATCAGATGCAAGGATATCGAAACAGCCAAAACCTTTATCGAAGAATATAAGAAGGTATACGCAATGTACTTCCAGAAAAAGCACAATGTAAGCGGGATATTTCGCCGTGTATCTACCTGCCCCAAACGGATCGGTGACCTGCTGTATCTGAGAAATTGTATCGCTTATGTTTTAATGAATCCGGTAACAGCCAGAATAGTGCGTAATGCCGATGAGTACAAGTGGTCATCGATCCATGTATATTTCAAGACACCTGAGAATAACGGATTTCCTGTTAACATGATGAAAGTCCGACAGGTGAACGGCATTTTTCATACACACACCGATCTGAGAGGCAGTAATTACATGATTGACAGCGACGGAAACCTGTTATTACGTTCATTTGTTGACTACAAATCAATCGAAGGATTGTATAAATCCGTAACAAATCTATACAAGTCCCTGCTGTTTACGGACTGTCTGAAGGAAGAAGAGATATACTCCGACAAAGGTCATCACATTGCATACAATGACAATGAACTGCTACGTGAAGCAGAAATGATAGCCAGCAAAAGGTATAACATCGGAAATTTGAATCTTTTGACAAAGAATCAGAAACTCACCTTACTCATTAAGATGAGAAACAAGTACCGCGCATCAGACACACGCCTTGCAAGAATACTCAGTTTAGACGTAAACGATCTGCAGATGCTTCAGTGACCAGATATTAACGGGAATGCCTCAACATCCCATGAGAGGCGGCGCAGGTCTGCGAAAAAGTGACAGACCTGAGACAAATCCCGCAAACCCGCAAAAGATAACACGCTATCTATCAGCACAATAACATAAAAGAACATCATGCACCAATCCCAGGTCTGTTGAGATTTAGCAAACCTGGAACAAATCAGCTATTATTGAAAATCGCGGATACGTACGTCTATACCTGAGCCTTGCAGCAGCCCTGTCACGCGTTCAATGTCGGTATCACCATAATGATATGGATAGAGAACCTTTGGCGCGATCATGCGGGCAGCATTTGCACACTGCTCAGGAGTCATGGTGTATGGGAGATTGCATGGCAGGAAGGCCACATCGATATCCTTCACAGTCTCCATTTCCGGAATATCCTCAGTATCACCGGCCACATAAACGCGGAAGCCGTCCAGGTCCAGAACATAGCCATTGTCGCGTCCGGCAGGATGGAAGCCAAGCTTTTCCTCAGAATAATTGTACGCTGGGACGGCAGTAACGCTCCATTTGTCGCTCAATGCCGCAGTATCTCCGCAGGACATCTTCAAAACCGACAGACCATGCGAAGCCACCTGGCTGAATGAAGCATCATTGACATAAACACGGGTACCGTCCTTATAGAGGTCGGAAATTGCTTTGATATCCAGGTGGTCATAATGTTCATGAGTGACGAAAATATAATCAGCCTTAGGCATTACAGAGTAATCAGTAACAGGCTCCAGGCCCTCGCCCACCGGATCGAAATAGAACCATTTGTCTCCCACCTGCATACTGAAACTGCCATGCTTTATAGGATGAATGCTCACCGTCTCGCCTGACGGAGTGATAAACTCATCAGGACAAAAATCAAGATATTCGTACTCGCCTCCCCACAAAGAGAGGAATCTGTCAAACACATCGCGAAACACCACAACAGAAGCTGTATTGTCACATGGATGGAAACTTATACGCTCCGCATCCTTCAGCAAAGAATCCAGATACAGCTTCACTCTATGGCCATTTTCGAACACTTCCCTCTCGTCGACGCCCGATGCAGACTCCAGATTCATGTCATTGATAAGTCCGAAAGGGGAAACGGATCCCGGTTTCAGGCCCAGACAACGCTG
>JAZRXU010000061.1:0-2518 GCA_045600345.1 Candidatus Cryptobacteroides sp.
GACCACGTTTCCATCACGGTCGAGCAGGAACTTGGTGAAGTTCCATTTTATATTGTTGCCAAGTGTACCTTTGCCCTTTCCCTGTGCTTTCAGCCAGGTGTAGATCGGATGGGCGTCCTTGCCATTGACGTCTATTTTGGAGAACATCTGGAAGGTAACGCCGTAGTTGAGCATGCAGCCTCCCTCTATAGACTTCTCGTCTCCGGGCTCCTGGTTCGCAAACTGGTTGCAGGGAAAGCCGAGAATAACGAGACCACGGTCTTTGTACTTTTCGTAAAGAGCCTCAAGGCCTGCAAACTGAGGAGTGAAACCGCATTTGCTTGCGGTGTTGACGACAAGTATGACCTTGCCTTTGTAGTCGGCCATCGATATTTCCTTCCCGCGAAGGGATATTGCAGAGAAGTCGTAGAATGTCTTTTCCATGTCTGAAGTGATTTTAGTTGCCTGTGCAAGCAGATTGATAATAAAAGAGATGAAAAGGGTTAACATATCAATTTGGATAACAAGGTTTTGAGCTCAGCGGCCTCCTCAATGTCCAGAGCCACGCACGAGGCCATCTTTCCGGGGATCCTGACTGCCTCCTTGCGAAGATCGGCACCTTTCTGCGTGATGGTTACGACAAGTTCCCGTTCGTCTTCCTTGCTGCGCCTGCGGATGAGAAGTCCGGCTGACTCCATCTTCTTGAGCATCGGCGTGAGCGTGCCGGAGTCCAGCAGAAGAAGCTTGCCCATCTTGCTGGCGGTGATTTCCTTGTGTTCCCATAGCACCATCATCGCAATATACTGGGTATATGTCAGCCCAAGCGGCTCCAGATAGGGTCTGTAGCGTTTCACTACCTCCTTGGCCGCAGCATATAGCGGAAAGCAGAGCTGGTTTTCGAGTTTCAGAGGGTCCGGTCTCATCTTCCCTGGTATTTATTGAAGTTGTACTTCTTTCTTAACTCGTCCTGTTTTTCAGGAGTCTGTGCATTGAAGTATGCCTTCCAGCCCGGGCAGAAATTTATATGCCAGCGCCAGATTCGGCCTCCGAAGGATTCCTGGTTTTTGTCATAATTTGCCCTCATAGGGCAGTTCTCACATTTGAATGTCTGCTCCATAACGATTGCGTACAATTGAATTTGATATCGCAAATATATTGCGGTTTTTCCCATTTGCAACACCCTCTGATGCAAAACTATCACAAATGACAGTATGAGCAAGATATCATATAAACGAACTTTGCAGCCACGAAAAGTAATTCATCATGCATATCTCATCCATCACAAAGAAACTCATTATGGCGATATCCGGCGCCGGGTTGTTCGTCTTCCTCATTTTTCACCTCGCGATGAATGCAGTCCTGGTGTTTTCCGACAAGGCATACGACACCGTCTGCGCGTTCCTCGGTGCCAACTGGTACGCCATCATCGGCACTGCCGGACTTGCTGCGCTTGTATTCATTCACTTCGCCTTCGCAACAATTCTGACCATTCAGAACCTTGCAGCGCGAGGTTCAGTAAGATATGCAGTACCCAACCGCACACCAGGAGTTGATCCGGAGGCCAGGCATATGATGGTGCTGGGTGTTATCATTATCCTTGGTCTCGCCGTGCATCTTCTGAATTTCTGGTCCAAGATGCAACTGATTGAAATCACAGGCACCGATCATGCAGTTCTGAACGGAGTCTCTGTCGAGCCTACGAATGGATCCACAATAGTACGTCACGCTTTCAGCCATTGGTATATTGTCATAATATATCTGGTATGGATATGCGCCATCTGGAAGCATCTTCGCCATGGTCTCTGGAGCATTATGCAGTCAATGGGAGCGAACAACGGGACCTGGCTTCCGAGGCTCAGGTTCATTGCCAATGCTCTTGCTGCCCTTATCGCTGGAGGCTATGCAGCCGTCGTAGTCGCGATTTTCATACAGGAGGCACTATGAGCAAGCCATTCTGTTTTTCGCACAGGTTTCTGCTTGTCTGCAACGCTGTTCTTTGGGCTGCGCCTGGTATCAATGTGCTGTTGACGGGCATCAAGGCGTGGTCTGATGGAAGATTCAACCCGCTGTTGACAGCAGTATCGGCACTGGCCGTGTTTATCGCTTTTCATTTCTTGTTCAGGAGGATAGTGCGACACAATATCTCTTTCGTCATCTCCAATCCCGAGCCTATGGTTCCATTCTGGAATATGATGCCGATCCGCACTTGGCTGGCGCTTTTCTTCTTTATGGGACTCGGCATAACATTGAAGCTCACCGGCATTGCGCCGCCTTTCTTTACCGCATTCTTCTATTGCGGTCTAGGGGCGGCGCTCATCGAAGCCGGTGTCAGATATCAGAAAGCCAGCGCGACTCAGAACTGATGCGAACGGAGGAGTGAAGGCAGCGTACTGTTTATGCGGTAATATATCTATCTCATGGTTTGTGAAACGTATATCAATAGCGGGACAACAGTCTATCACTTCGCTGCCACAAAACTTACATCATTAGGTGCTGTAGACATATCAGGTGTCCAGATATGCTGAGGGGCGTTAAAGAA
>JAZRXU010000062.1:0-15237 GCA_045600345.1 Candidatus Cryptobacteroides sp.
ACCATCTTTTTCTACTGTACGAATCTGCGTAACAACACACGGACCAGCCTCAATCACAGTGCACGGAATATTTTTTCCGTCGGCACTGAATACGGAAGTCATTCCGACTTTCTTTCCAATTAATCCAGGCATTGGTTTGATTAATTAATTGATAATAAATAATATAATACTACGCAACCCAAAATTGCGGACCGCAAAGATACGAATTTTTTCTTTATTTACAAAGGGTTATGAACAGTTTTTCAACAGGAAATATTATATTTGAAGCCATGAAACGAACTGTTCTATTTGCGGCCGCCCTGATGGCCATGACATTATCTGCATGTTCCCGTGTAACCGAATCCTATACTCTTCGAAAGGTCATTGAAGTAGAGGGAAGACAAGGTGTTGCATGTGACGGCGAATATTATTACGTGTCCGGATCTGCCGCACTGTATAAATATAGTATGGACGGACAACTGATATGCAGCAATACCCATCCCTTCGATGGACTTGATCTCCCAGCCAACCACATCGGTGATATTGAAGTATTCGAAGGTGAGATTTATGCCGGCATCGAGACATTCATGGATGGAGTGGGCACCAACATACAGGCAGCAGTCTACTCATGTGACGATCTGACATGGAAACGCTCTATCTCCTGGGCGCCGGAATCCGGACAAGTGGAGGTATGCGGGCTTGGGGTAGACCGGCAGCAGCGCAAGATCTATATGAGTGACTGGGTATGCGGCAGCCACATCTATCGGTATGATATGGAAACCGGTCAGTACGAGGGCAAGATCAAACTTGACCCTGCCCCCGGCCTTCAGCAGGGCATATATATAAAGGAAGGGAATGCCTATATGACTTCAGACGACGGCGATGCCGAGAAAGATGAATCTGACAGAATCTACCGCGCCAGTGTAGCTCCGGACAATGACGGGAATTATCCACTGTCTTCAAAAACCGAAATATTCCGAACCATGAGCGATTTCCGCAGGTGTGGAGAAATCGAGGGATTGTGCTTCAACCCGTCAAATGGCGATCTTGTAGTATTGAGCAACCGCGGAGCGCGAATCATTCTGGGTATGCCTCGCGGCTTCTATCCGGGTTATGACCGTGAGATCCACGAAATTTACATCTTCTCGACCACCATTTCACAGGCGGTACAGTCAAAATGAAGGGGTATGATGCGGCCGTTGTTACGAAGGAAAAGGTGCAACTGCTTTTTACTGCAGAGGCCCATGCGGTAGCGTATACAGTATTTGGTACGCATCAGTTCGCCTTCGCGATGCGGATGGGTCAGATCTGTTTCTGCAAAATCAAACGGCTCCGCATCCCATCCTGCACTGTTCCATATGATAGGAATGGATGCAAAAGCTTCTGCCACCTCCCTCCGTATTCCATTGAGGAAAGCTGCCGGCATGAAAGCAACAGGACCATTGCCGATCACCTCAGCCACATGGAATTCATAATCACCGCTGTTCTTTGAAAGCTGGCTGTCCACTACTTGCAGCATGCGTCCTTTGTCGTTAGCCACATCAAACCCACTGAGAGGATAAATAAATTTCAGGCGGGTACCATCTTCTCTCCTTGCCTCAATCCTTAATTCTTCAGCCACACGCGTCGGATCTTCCTTTGGCACTGTACCAAAATCCAGATACAGATCCACGCTGACCATACGGACCGGATCCTTCTCGAGTGACTTTTCGAAGGCCAGATCGCGGTTACGCCATATCTTTGTTCCTGAAGAAAGAGTAGACGGCGCCTTGCAGAACACACGGCTTCCTTCAATACGGTCTGCCCTGAAACCCACAACTTCCCCGTCTCGGCCCACAGAGCACAGGCCATCACCATTATTGAGACCGGCACGTTTCAAAACGGACAGCGGGAACTCTATGTACCTGCGCCCGTCCCCGCCTATGGTCTGACCGATATACTCTCCAATATGCTTCGCAGCATACTCGCTATGCCAGTCACCTCTCTTGCCATCTATGAAAAGAGACGTGTACCCCCTGTTGAATGTCTTGTTGAGATCCGGGGCAAAACCTCCCGACACATGGCCATACGAACTCCTGCGCCACTCCTTGGGATTACTTGCCACAACCTCATCCAAAGCATGAGAATAAGCCCGCACGACATTTCTTACATACGACTCGTTTTTGAGCCGCCCCTCTATCTTGAAAGAAACCACTCCGGCTTCAGCCAACTCTCCAAGACGGTCTATCAGGCAGTAGTCCTTCAGTGACAGCAGAGGCTGGGACTCGCATAATACGCGTCCATCACCATCCAGCAGATCATACAGACTACGACATGGCTGGGCACACTCCCCTCTGTTTGCACTTCGGCCGCACAAAGCCTCTGACAGATAGCAGTCTCCGCTATAGCACACGCATAATGCGCCATGGACAAAGAACTCCAATTCCACAGATGGGACAGCATCGTGTATGCGCCTTATGGTGTCAAGAGACATTTCCCGTTCCAGAACTATGCGGGAAAAACCCAGCGATGCGAGAAATTCAGCCCTTTCAACGCTACGTACCGCGCATTGAGTGCTGGCATGGAATTCCTCCGTCCATGGACCTGATTCAGCCAACAGCGGCAAAAGCGTACAGTCCTGGATAATGAAAGCACTCACGCCTATACCCCGAAGAGACTGCATCATATGCACCATCTCCTTACGTTCGGAATCATCGCGGCAAAGAGTATTCACCGTTACGAATATGCGCACGCCGAAGCGAGATGCATGATCGCAAAGACGTTTTATATCCTCTATGGAATTCCCCGCCGCGGCCCTGGCTCCGAAAGACGGTCCGCCAATATACACCGCATCGGCACCGCAGCGTATCGCAGCGATGCCGATGTCAGCATTCCTTGCCGGAGCGAGAAGTTCCAGCGGTTTCATTATTTCTTGATCTGAGCTTTGTAAGCAGCAGCTGCTGCTTTCATCTGCTCCGCATCCTTGGCTGTCGGTGCAAGCTCTACGTACTTCTCGAGATACTCTGCAGCTTCAGCAAATTTCTGAGACTTACCTGCAGCAACACCTGCAATCTTATATGCATTGGCGCTTGACTGATATTCTACCGACTTGAGCGCAGCCTCGATAGCCTCTGCATATTTCGCCGCCTTGTTAAGAGCTGCCGCCTCCTTGAGGTAGATAGTGGAAAGCTGCTTGTCAGCCTGTTCCTCCATACCAAGTTCCTTAGCCTTCACGAAAGCCTCAACGGCAGCTTCCTTCTGGCCTATTGCACCGAGGATCTGACCTTTCTGGAGATATGCCTTTCCATTCTCTGGGAGATCTTTGATCACCTCTTCAAGCTGAGCCAGTGCCTCCTTGTATGCTGCCACCTTTGCAGTAGCATCAGTTGCAGCAGAAGCCGCTTTCATCTTGGCATTGGCATATGCCTGCTGGAGCTGAGTCTTGAAACCCTGAGCCTGCTCCGCTATCTCATACTCGCCATTGTCAGCTGCAACTTTTACAGTCTCGACAGTCTCGGCAATAGCCTCTTCCAACTTACCTTCTTTATAAAGAGCCTTAGCGTATGCATTCTGCGCCTGTACATATCCTTTCTTGCAGTTCGCAACAAGCTCTGACGCACCATCCTCCGCACATGCAGAAGCCTCTGCAGCAGCAGCCTTGAACTTCTCAATAGCCACTTTAAAATCACCACTCATTATGGCCTCATTGCCCTCTTTTGCAAGATTTGTGGCCTGCTCGAAATTCTGCGCTGAAGCAATACCTGCTGACAGCAGGGCTGCAGATACAAGAACAAAAACTTTTTTCATACGATAAAACCTGTTATTTAAATTATACTTAAGAGCATCGAAACGCAAAAGTAGCATAAATTTTGTAAATTTGCACTAGTCTAGCGTATAGAGATGCGATTTAAAACTATCATACTTGCCTTTTTGATGGCTATCCTGCCTGTCCACTTCTGTTTCTCGCAGGATAGTATTGCAAGTTCCTTGCCTAAATTCAAGCAGGACAAAAGGTTCCAGACAGGAAAACTGGCCAACGGTTTGAACTACTACTTTGCTTCAAATCCCACAAAAACAGGACTCATAGACATCTCCCTGATACAGAAGATGGACCCGGAGATTCCCGAAGAAAGATTGGACTCCATAGCTGCAGGCAACTTTTTCGAGGTGCAATCGCTCGGATCATCATTAAGAAACTTCCTGACCCGCAACGGCATCGCCCCTACGCACAATGGATACTTCTCCACGACAAAGGGATCCATCTGCTATAAATTCTTCGACATCTCGTCAGCTCTGCCTGAAAGCGTCATGGACAGCACCGTCATGGCAATATTCGATCTTGCCAAGATACATGCCGAACACGGCGAACCTACAGAAGCGCAGGCTATAGTCATATGCGGAGATTTCGACCAGAAGGTAATGCTTGCAAAGATGCGCCTCCTGAGCATGATTACACCACATGTCGACGGCACTCCGTCAGAACTTGGCTATACCTACGACCCTTCGGAAGAAAGCAGCCTGACCACCGTAGTAAATGGCAGCTTTGCCACCGTCTCCGCCATATGGAGAGAACCCCGTACCCCAGATGAATATATGCAGACTGTCCTTCCTGTGATATCTGATAAACTGGCAGGGGAACTCGGATGGATCATACAGAAAAGAGCTAAGGACGCATTTAAAGATGCCAAGCTCAATGTGTGGCCTGAATTCCGGCATATAAGCAGTTCCCGGAGTCCATACGATGACCAGATAAGATTCAGCGTGGAATGTATGGCGAAGGATACTTCTGAAGTCAAGGGAATACTGATACGCGAACTCTCACGGCTGGCAACCTTGGGCATAAGCAGTACCGAATACAGTTATGCCCGTGACATCTATAAGAACAATTGGATAAAGTCTGCACGACGTCAGATTGTAAGCAACCATATGCTCAGTGAGAAATGCGTTTCCGCATTCCTGTACGGAGCCAGTCTGGCTGGAGAGGAGGAAAAGATTTCATTTGCATACAGAGATATGCCTCTCGAGCAGCAGACCGAGCTGTTCAATGACTATATGCGCAATCTACTCAGCCAAACGGTAGGAGACAACGCTGTTCTTGATTCCCTGCCGGATCTCACAGGATGGGAGGAAATCGAGAAAACACTCACAAACTATAAACCCACCTATACGGTTAAGGCTCCGAAAGATAAGACGGAACCCATCACAGGAGGTATCATATGGACATTCCCGAACGGCGTGAATGTGATACATAAACACATGGACACAAAAGGCATCACCTATTTTGCATATGCCGTAAAAGGTGGTCGCCAATGGGTTGATGACGAAAAGCTTCTTTCTGTGGCCGGCATAAATGATGATGACCTCATAAATTATCTGGCATCACAAGGTATAGACATCAAACTCACACTCACAGCCAGCGACATCCGCATCGAGGGGTCTGCCATCAATGAAAATACCGAGCTGCTGATGAACTATCTTTGTGCAATATCATCACAACTGGTAAACAAAGAGTCAATGGGGCCGAACACATACAAGCTGCTCGCCCTGGCGTCTGACCAATCCGATCTGGACATATCAGTCATTGCCGGCAAATATGTAACAGGTCTCCGCCGCGGTTCAAGATGGCTCGCAGGTAAAAAGATCGATGAAGACAATACAGACATTATCGAACTTCGAGACTTCATCACCTACGAATCCAGATTCAAGTTCGACAGAACCGGTAGCAACAAGGCTATCTCCGACATTGCGGCCTATGCCCTGCACGATGCCCTGGTAAGCGAATTCCACGATGTCCCTATATTCGTCAGGAACTGGTCTTCCTACCCTGGCGTTCCGACCGGTTACTATAGATTGTTCATTGGTATCCACCGTTATCCGAACCATGGCGGATCTGCCTATATCAGGAACGTAACCGATTCAGAGATAGAGTCAAGGCTTGCCAAGGTCATTGAACGTCTGGCAGACACTGCCATCACAAAGGACCAGCTTGCCACATATAAGGGCATGGCCAGGAACAGGCACAAAAGCGAGAGCTGCACCGCAGAATATTTTGTAAACATGGCTCTCGACAGATACCTGGACAATAAGAACTTTGCTTCCCGCTACCCTATTCTGGTAAACAGCGTCACCCAGCAGCAGATAATGGACTTCTATGCTTCCGCCATTAATTCAAATAGATAATATCCTGGTATCTTCCGATATCATCACGGAGCACTTTGCATGTGACTATCAGACCTGTCACGGCGTGTGCTGCATAGAGGGTGACAGCGGAGCTCCAATGGACATATTCAAAGGAGCAATGAAAGGGGACGTTGTCAGAGGAGTAGGCATCAACGAGACTGCAGCCATACAGGCTTCATATGAAGAATGGAAGCCATTGCTGAGTGATAAGGCTGCAGATGTGATCAAGGCTCAAGGGTTCAGCGTCATAGATAGGGACGGAGACCTCGTAACTCCTCTTGTTCCCGGCACGGAGGAGTGTGCATTCTGCCACATGCACCCCGACAATGGCTGCATGTGCGCCATAGAGATGAAAGGAGGGATAAAACCCATTTCATGCTCACTTTATCCAATACGCACCAAAATACTCCGTACAGGCATTCTGGCTCTTAACTTGCACCGCTGGGAAATATGCCGCTGTGCTTTCGAAAAGGGAAAACGGGAAAACATAAGGGCCTATGAGTTTCTCAAAGGCCCTATAATTCATGCTTTCGGCGAAGAGTTCTATGAAGCTCTTGACGCAGCGAGAAAAGAATTCGATACTATTTCTTAGTGTCTGCCTTGTCTACCGCCGGTTTGGAATCACTGTACAGCATTCGCTTGATTTTCATGGTAGCCGTCTTGGCAAAAGAATCTTTCACGATCTGCACATCGTTGATGTTGTTGGATTTGCGTACATTTTTGTTGACGTAGGCAAGAATCTCCCTTTTCTTCTCTTCAAGAGCAGCATAGAACTTCTCCTCAGCCTCCAGGTCCCAGTTGATAATGCTGTCATCAAACTTGACGAGAGCCACGAGCTGTCCGTTCTGACTGACAACAAGAGATTCATTTACTCCGGATATGCCGTTATTGATAAGGCTTTCGATGTCTTCCGGGTAGATATTCTCGCCAGATGGACCTACTATCATCGAGCCGATACGGCCTTTGATTGAATAGAACCCATCCTTATCCACAGAGGCAAGATCTCCTGTCCGCAGCCATCCGTCATCGGTAAATGCCTCACGTGTACGCTCCGGATCTTTGTAATATCCCATCATGACGCTATATCCGGTGCACTGGATCTCACCTATGCCGGCTTCATTGACATCCCCCAGACGTACTTGCATACCATGGCATGCACGTCCTATCGAATCACAATGTCCCTGCCCTACCTTTTTAGCACATATCAGCGGAGCACACTCCGTCATGCCATAACCGATCGCATAAGGGAACTTGGCCTTTATAAGGAAATCTTCGATAACAGGGTCGAGCTTGGCACCACCAAGGCCGAAGAACTGCAGCTTGCCTCCGAAGAAGCGCCTGAGCTTGCTGCCAACGAAAGAATATAGAAGTTTAGGCATCTTCTTCTCCATCCATGTCAACGTGACACTGCTGTCGATCGTCTTGCGCACGCTGGTCTTGTAGATCTTGTCGATGATAAGCGGCACAGAACATACAACCTGAGGATGCACGGTCTGAAGTGCCTTCTGAAGCACTGCAGGAGTCGGAGCCTTTTTGAGATAATATACACAGCTACCCGTGAAGATAGGATACAGCAGGCTGAACGCCATCTCATAGGTGTGAGCCATAGGAAGGATGGACAACCAGCGGGATTTCGCCGGGAATGGTGCAGCATACCAGGCCGCAGGCATGTTGTTGCACAGATTGCGGTGAGTAAGCATCACACCCTTTGGATTACCAGTCGTGCCTGATGTATAGAACAGGCCGGCCAAATCATCCGGCAGCGGCTCGCGTACCGTTCCAAGACCTGTAAACTGCTCGAAATTGTCTTTAACGACTTTCAGATCATCCAGCTGGAAGATAAGGCTCAATCGGCTGCGGGACTCTTCAGAGATTTTGGACAGCTTGGACTTTGATACAAACAGAACCTTCGTCTCAGAGTGTTTGAGTATAGTGTCAACGTCTTTTGCGGACGACTCTGCAAGAATAGGTACGGCGATGCGTCCAAACGCCGTAGTGGCAAAGAAGGCTACTGTCCAGTTAGGCATATTCTCTGCCAGAATAGCCACGCGGTCGCCGGCACTTACGCCGTAACGCGTAAGACGTCCGCTCAGCACCGTAACGGCCTCACAAAGCTCATTGTAAGTGTATTTCTGGTCGCCGTCTAGCAGCTCATTGGCAGGATAACTGCCGAAGCGGGAATGTGCATACTCCAAGAGATGACGGAGCGTAGTGCAATACTCCTCGCGATACTGTCTTTTTGATCTTTTCATGTTCAGGTTTGGGTTTTAATGAGTGAGAAATTTTTCAGGATGTTTACCTTTCGGAGCAAGATTCTCATACCACTTCTGCAGGTTCTCGGTATCTTTGCGGGCATCATCCGTAAGCGGAAAATAACCTCTGCAACCTATCGTACGGGTTCCCCAGTCTATCACTCCGAGAATCACCGGGCAATCAAGAGCCTTTGCTATCGTGTGGTATCCGGTCTTCCATCTTTTTACAGGTTTGCGGGTACCTTCCGGAGAAATCGCGATATGGAATATCGCATCAGTAGTCTTCATCTTGTCAATGGTTCCCTTGATGGCGAAAACAGGGTTCTTGCGATCCAGAGGGATGGCTCCCATTGCTTTGAGAAGCTTGCCTACAACAGGCCATTTGAACATTTCCTTTTTGACAAGGGAATGCGTCGGTACCCCGTAACTGGTGTAAAACAGATAGCAGACGAGAAAATCCCATATACTGGTATGAGGCACAGCCAGGACCACTGCGATGCGGGCTGACGGCACCTCGCCATCAACTGTCCACCCCCACTTGCGCAAGGCCCAGCCACAGAATCTTTGCCATTTATTCATACTATTTTCAATTTTACCTTATGCAAATATAAATATATTTGTTATATGCCACAAATTTGTTAATTTAGGGAACTCAATAACTTGTAGTTTTTATGCTTAACAACAACATATGGTGCGTGATTATGGCAGGAGGAAGCGGAACCCGATTCTGGCCCATCAGCACCAATTCCGTGCCAAAACAGTTCGTACAGGTAGGATCTTCAGACAAAACTTTTCTGCAGACAACAGCGGAACGCTTCAAGAATCTGATTCCTCCGGAGAGAATGGTGGTTGTTTCAAACGCCGCACATGAAGATCTGGTGCGCAGCAATATGCCTGAAATCCCATCCGAAAACATTCTGCTCGAGCCCTATAAGCGCGACACCTCCCCATGCATAGCATATGCCATGTACTCCATTCTGAAGCGCGATCCGGATGCCGTCATGGTCATTGTACCGACCGACCATATAATTTCAGACCAGCAGAAATTCGAGAAGGTAATCACTAATGCCACGGAATATGCCTCGGCAAATGATGTGCTGATGACCATAGGCATACGTCCCGACCGCCCCGACACCAACTACGGCTATATTCAAGGAGTCTCGCAGCCCGAGGTGGACATTCCGATTGCCGTCAAGACATTCACCGAGAAACCTGACGCAGAGCTTGCACGCGTATTTGTGCAAAGTGGAGAATTCCTGTGGAACAGCGGCATATTCGTATGGAAGGCTGACATGATACGCCAGGAGATAGAACGGTACCTGCCCGAACTCGCGGCGCAGTTCAAAGGCTGGGAAGGTGCGCTTGGCACAAGCTTCGAAAACGAATTTCTGCAGAAAGCATATGCCGAGGCCCTCAAGATATCTATCGACTACGGCATCATGGAAAAGACAAGCTCAGCCTGGGTATATCCGGCCGACTTCGGATGGTACGATATCGGAACCTGGGAGTCGATGTACTGTTTTTATCCGGATAAAGACGACAGGGGTAATGCAATGAACACGAAAGCAATGCTCCAGGATGCCGGTGGAAATCTCCTGCTGAGTACCACAAAAAACAAACTGATAGCAATATGCGGCCTGAACGATTTTACAGTGGTAGACACGGAGAAAGTGCTGCTAATTGCACCGCGCGACGATAAGAAATTCCGTGATTTCCTGTCCAATCTCGCATTGCCGGAGTTCGAAAAATACAGATAGGCGGATTTTTATTATCTTTGCACCCGTTTTATAGAAAATGTTTGATTTCCTGGACATAGGTTTTGTAGACGTGCTGGATATCCTGCTTGTCACGGTTATCTTTTTCTATATCGTCAGGCTGCTGAAAGGATCCCAGGCCATGAGCATCTTTCTGGCCATCATGGTGCTGTATGCTCTGCGTATCGTAGCCTCAGCGCTCAATATGCAGCTTACATCCTCTCTTCTTGGGACCGTGATGGATGTGGGACTCCTGGCGCTCATTGTCATCTTCCAGCCAGAGATCAGACGTTTCCTCTCAACGCTCGGCAACACCTACAGACAAGCCGAAGTACGAAGCCGCTTTCTATCCAAGCTGTTGGGCCGCAAGCCAGGTACTGAGAGCAATATCACCATTAACGAAATCTGCAAGGCGTGTGAAGAGATGAGCAAGGAGAAATGCGGTGCACTTATCGTTGTGCAACGCTCCAATCCTCTCAAGTATTATATAGAGACAGGCGATACCATTGATGCTGTCATCAGCAAGCGTTTGCTGCTGAATCTTTTCTTCAAGAATTCTCCGCTTCATGATGGAGCAGTGATTCTCTCCGGAGACCGGGTGGTTGCAGCAAGATGCACCCTTCCGATCACGGAACAGGATGTGCCTGCATCATTCGGCATGAGGCATAAAGCAGCTGTGGGAATATCCGAAACCACAGATGCATTCGTCATCGTAGTCAGCGAGGAGACTGGCAGAATATCCACAATGTCAGGCGGTCAGACTACGCACATCGAGTCCATAAACGATCTTAAACTGCTGCTCCAGAATGGCTGATATAGATATAGTACTGGAACAGAAAATAGGATTTGACAGGGTGCGCACGGCTGTGTGCGACCACTGTCAGAGCAATTATGCCTCAAATATAGCCTCAGAGGAGCAGTTCTGCACCAATCCTTCTGAAATACGCCGGCGTCTTGTACTCACGGACGAAATGCGTCTCATCCTGATGTTCGAAGACAATTTCCCTACGGGAGGATACATCGACTCACTGGATTTCATACTGCCATTGCAGAGCCCCAACGCCAGCATGGACCTGCTGTCTGTGCGTAAGTTCCGCACAATGCTCGACACTCTCAGCAAGGTGGTAGGCTTCTTCGATGGAGTACAGAACGGAATCTATCCTAACCTCAAGAGAATGTCTGCATCCATCAGCTCATTCCCTGTTCTGTCCCACAAGATAGATACTCTATTGGACCGCTACGGCAACATAAAAGACAGCGCCTCCGATGAACTTTTCCATATACGCCGCGACCTTGCAGCCAAGGAGAGTGCTGTCAGCAAAAGAGCAGCTGCCGTACTCCGGAAAGCCCAGGAGGCCGGCCTGGTAGATCAGGACGCATCGGTGGCTGTACGGGACGGTCGCATGCTGATACCCGTACCAGCAGCATCAAAAAGACAAATCTCCGGCTTCATATATGACGAATCCGCATCCGGCAAGACAGCATTTGTAGAGCCCGCAGAGGTCGTGGAACTCACAAATGAGATAAAAGAGCTGCAATTCGCCGAACAAAGGGAGATTGTAAGAATCCTGTTTGAGTTCAGCGAATATGTGCGGCCATATGTCCCCGAGCTTATTGAAGCATCCCGCTACATGGGAGAGCTGGACTTTATAATGGCGAAGGCACATGTCGCGCTGGATATGATAGCCGGCATGCCGGTTTTCTCTTCGGAAAACAGTGTCAACCTGCGCAAGGCACGCCATCCTCTGTTGGAAAAAAGTCTGCGCAGAGAAGGACGTGAGATTGTACCTATATCCCTGTCTCTGAACCCTTCGAAACGAATATTGCTGATATCGGGGCCGAATGCCGGTGGCAAGTCTGTCTGTCTGAAGACAATGGGCCTGCTCCAATATATGTTCCAGTGGGGCATGCTGATACCGACATCCGAGACTTCCGAGATGCGCGTTTTCAACCGCATAATGGTAAATATCGGCGACGATCAGAATCTGGATAACGACTTAAGTACCTACAGTTCGTTTCTCGTAAGCATGAAGGAAATGCTGTCCAAAGCCGACAAGAATACCCTGGTACTCATTGACGAGTTCGGATCTGGAACAGAACCGGCAGCCGGCGGAGCAATTGCAGAGGCCGTACTTGCCGCCCTGGAAAATTCCGGTACGTTCGGAGTTATCAACACCCATTACACCAATCTGAAGATGTACGCATCGCGTCCGGATTCAGCCGTAATAAACGGTGCCATGGCATTCGACGCACAGAAAATACAACCTCTTTTCAAATTAGAGATAGGACTTCCCGGCAATTCCTTCGCATTCGAGATGGCTCGCAAGATGGGCCTTCCTGAAGAGATAGTCAAAGACGCAGAACTCCGGGCCGGAGACCAGTTGGTAGATATGGAACGCAGTCTACGGAAGATAGCCAAAAGCCGCCGTGCCCTTGACGAGAAGCTGGAGAGAGTGACACGCGCCGACAAGACCCTCGAGAACATTACCGACAAATACCACAAGGAACTTTCTGACATCAAGCAGCTCAAGAGAAAAATTATCGAAGAGGCGCAGGAAGAGGCGAAACAGATAGTGCAGGGTGCTAACAAGGAGGTAGAAAAGACCATCAAGACCATCAAGGAATCCCAAGCGGCCAAAGATCAGACACAAGAGGCACGAAAGGGGCTTCAGGAGTTTCTTGGAGGCCTGACTGCCGCAAAGAAACAACAGGACGAATACCTGGAACGAAAACTGCAGCAGCTCGATGCACGCAAGGCTCGCAACGAGCAGCGCCGCATACAGCGCGCGAGTGCTGCCATTCAAGCGCAGGCTGCGGAGCAGGCTGCCGAGAAAGCGCGCGAGGAGGCATTCCGCAACGGCCCTCTGGCCGTAGGGGAGAAAGTTAGGATAAAAGACACTGGTATGGTAGGTGAAGTGACCAAGGTGAGCGGCAAGAATCTTGTTCTTACCATAGGTAACCTTACTACAAAAGTTGCGGCAGGCAAAGTGGAACGTATCACGTCAAATGAGTTCAAGAATGCTGTCAAGGAAATCTCACGTCCTGTAAGCAGCGTTATACAGGACAGCTCCATCCGCGAACGAAAGCTCAATTTCCATACTGAGATCGACATACGTGGCGAACGAATGAACGATGCCATAGATCAGGTGATGCATTACATCGACGATGCCATAATGCTCGGTGTGCCGCAGGTTCGCATTATACATGGCAAGGGAACAGGAGTCCTTCGCGTGGAAGTTCAGAAGTATCTGCGCAGCATTCCGGCAATTGAAAGCGTCACCGATGAACACATCCAGTTCGGCGGCACAGGAGTGACCATCGTCACATTCAAATAAAAGGCAGGGGTAGCAAAAAGTAGATGGAGACGTCGAAATCCCCCTGCCTTGTTCCTTATCCGTCAATATCTATAATTGTTCTATAGAGAACGTGATCTGTGCCTCGCCAAAATTGGCAATAGTATCAGATGTGGCCTCTATATATTTGCGGCTCAGCTGGCCGCGCCATACGATATCATCCCTCGACCTGTACGGAATCTTTATTTCGAACCCGTAACTGCGTGAGTTGTATTTGACCACAGCGTTGCATTCCCATGACGTAATGGTTCCGCCATCGTCTTCTATTATCATAAATGCGCAGTTCTGCAGCTGTGACGTCCACTCCGACACAAGCAGGGTGTTCAGTTCTATGGGCTTGCCTATCTGGTCGCGTTTTACTACTACCATGAAGTCAGTCACAGATGGATTGTAGGCATATATATCCTCCTCTTTCGATGCGCTGAACGATTCTACCGCACCGATTTTTATGAACAGCTCTGATGCACCCTGAAACCAGTTGTCATACGGGCGTTTCAAAATCATATCCTTCATTACGAGACTTCTTACCGAGGCGGATGCCTTTGTTGCATACAGGCCAGACCTGGACTCCGGGTTGACGACTATGGTACCACCTGCCGCCCAATCCGGATTATTCTTACGCATGACTTCTATCGTTGTATGGCGCGAATCATCATTGTTGTTGATTACCCACACCGGCCGGGTTCTGGCAAGAGCCTCTGTCACCATCACACTCTGGACAACACCATCCTCGTCCATATAATAACCCATGTTCGACTCTGAACCATCCAGAGGATCAAATGTGATGACAGGAGGCGTTATCCCATCCCATGAGCTGCTGAATGGCCAGTATATCTGCATATCGCTGCGACTGATATAGTCAAGATATTGCTGAGGCGAAACGGTCTGTACAGCACCTCCCGTACCATCCGCCTTGGACAATTTACTGTAATAGGATGTGAACACATCTCTAAGGGGATGTGTATAAGTTTCAAGCGGCTTGGCAGCTTTGGTGTCCAGCCTTTCCCTTCCTACGCCGGCACCAGGCTCGGAGAACAGAGCAGACATGGTGTACTCGTCATCATATCCATTATCCGTTGATGCAGTAACAGCATCATATACCTCCCTCATCTGCTCTGCATCAATCTGCACGGAGGACAAGATATCCGCCACATCACCAAGAGACACCAGCGCCGGGGCACTCTGTCCTTCTGCGTCATCAGGATATATGATCTTACTGCATGACAGGGCTGCGACAAAACAAATTACAAAGATCGACTTTCTCATAAACTTTAATTTTTGGCAAAGCAAACTAAAATTATCCGTGTACGGAAAATACACGGATAATTACAAAAACATGGCCCTCAATACACTCTGCGGCCGATCTCATATTTACAGAGAGGATAACATGACCAGACTTTGCTGGGGCCCACGACAGCAAATGCCACCTCCTGGCTACGCACAGACGATAATAGCCGTGTTATATGTGACAACACGGCTATTACAAGATTTCTACGTATTATTTATCTATTGAAACGTATCATTCGAGGTTTACCGCAAAGATCTTTCGAAACCTCAGTCTTCTTAAAACCTGTCATCTGAAATATCTCAGATGTCTCAAGACCCAGCTGTTCGTTGATCTCGACAAAGCCGACACCTTCTGCGGACATACGCTCGGCACAGACATCAGCTATCTTCCGATAAAAACGGAGAGGATCACTGTCCGGGACAAAAAGCGCTATGGATGGTTCGAACATCAGC
>JAZRXU010000063.1:0-2108 GCA_045600345.1 Candidatus Cryptobacteroides sp.
CAGGCGGACAGTTGATATCCACGTCAATGCTCAACCTATGCAGCTGCTGCCCAAGAATCAGCATGAGCTATGTGCCACCTTTCCAGACAAAGGGACATCCGGATTCAACAAGGAGCTCCACCAATGAGAATGCGCGAATAACCTTCTCGATGAGGTTCTTGTCAGGATATTTCCTTTCGGACGAAACACTCTCAATCCATCCCTCTGTAAAACACTCTTTACTTATCATAATTCAGTCCGTTTAGTTCATCTTCGAGTTCTTCTCTTACTCCACGTCTTCCTGCATAGCGAAGAAGCTTGGTCGTGTTCAGGGAATACATATTAGAGGCATTCTCAAGCATTCTCAAACATTCCTCACCGGCCAGGTAATCAAAGTCCTTGTCCCTTCTTATATCTACCAGCAACTTCTCCAAAGTCGGTCCTGGAACGCCATCCAATGTTGCCAGGGGAGAGTCGGATACCATTGGTCTCACGATGATTGCAGGCGTAGATATGTCTATGTATTTGTAGAATTCGTCCTTGCCCGGTTTGTAAAACACCTTATACTCTTTTTCCTGCAAAGCATGGAATACAGCTTCGGCAACAGATCTGTCGGTTTCAACGTATGTCAATGCGTTGTAAGAAAGATGGTGCTGAAGAGGGGACAATATCTCACCATCATATACGCAGAATGGCGCATAGGGGAAAGCCTCTTTCAGTAAAGAGTACAGTTGCCTGGTGTCTTCTTTGACCTGATATGAGAATTGTGGTTTTTCGGCTAGCTTATACAAACCTCGTTTTACCCTGACTATAGCTCCTTTGGAAACAAGCTGAACTAGCGACCACTGCATATACTGCCTGCTGATTACCTTACTTGAGTTATAGAGGTCGGCAGGAGAAAAAAGTGGAGTGGCCTGAGCGAACTCGATAATATGCTGTTCAACTTTTGTCATACCACTGCAAATATATCTATATTTCGTCAATATTCAAGAGAATTGACAATAAATAGATAACACCGCGATCCATTCTTCTGATAACATGCTCAAATTGAAACGGCTTTCACGATTTTGCTGACGTCAGCAAAATTGGATAGAACGTCGCCAGAGGCCGTTTTGCATGCATCTTTGGCTTTTTCTATTACGGATTCGAAGTTGCGCCATTGAGCATAGCATATTATCTAGCAATAATCAATTCTTAGTCAATAAAAAAAAACGAAAAAGCCTCGGGCGAAACAAAATAATAGTTGATTTACGGAAGGGTAGAACAGCAGCCGGGATGGGCTACATGCCGCCCGCTGTCAGTTCCTTACTCATATTCCTCGACGTCGTCAATATCTCCACTCCAGCCGCACTGGTCACAGAAATAGACTGAACCATCCCAGTAGGCGTAACAGCCGCAAGAAGGACATGGAACCCAGTCGGGGAGAAATTCGGTATGATTGTCGTTGTTCATCGTTTTGATAACCCTAGTTCTTTCATAAGTGAATCATAGCGCTCCTGGGCGGCCTTGAGCATCGCGCGGTGTTCCGCGTTGCGTTCGCGTCTCTGCGCCTGTTCAGAGGCATAAGAAGCACCATTATTGCGAATCTGCTCAGCAAGAGAGGGGAGAGTGACGTCGCGTCGGTCCTTCTTCAGCTCGCACTCCCATACGGTGACGACCTTCCATCCCATGGCCTCGAGCGTCTGGACGGAAAGCTCGTCACGCCTGATGTTGTTATGGATCTTCGTCTGCCAGAACTCTACATTGGACTTTGGACGCGTTGCATAGCGGCAGCCGATGTGCCCATGCCAGAAACAGCCGTTGACGAAGATGCATGTGTGATACTTCGGCAGCACCACATCCGGACAGCCAGGCAGCTTCTTGACATGGATGCGGAAACGGAATCCCACCGCATGGAGATACTGACGCACAAGCACCTCGGGCTTCGTGTTCTTGGCCCTGATATGCGACATACAGTTGTGCCGCTGCTGAGGTGTCATCGAGTCAGGCATGGTGTATTGCTATCGGAGAGCTTCGACCACCTTGTCCAGCGAGTCGCAGACATCGGTGAAGAGACCGTACATCAGTTCAGGCTCGACCTTTTCCGGCAGATAGGCGACAACCTTCTTGCCCCGGCCGGCAAACCATCC
>JAZRXU010000064.1:0-21188 GCA_045600345.1 Candidatus Cryptobacteroides sp.
TCTTCTTGGCTACGGGGTCATTTCCGTGGAAAACAAGCATCCTCATTTCGTAGACATGGGCGTGCTGGATCTGCGCAAGGAACCGGATGCCTATGTCAAGCTGGCCAGGATATTCGAAAAGATAAACTGGCTGATAGATTATTATCATCCGGATGCACTGGCATGCGAGTCGCCATTCTATGGCAAGAATGCCCAGGTCATCCTGAAGCTCGGGCGTGCACAGGGAGCAGCCATCACCGCTGCCGCCTCGCACGGGATTCCGGTCTTCGAATATGCGCCGAGAGAGGCCAAACTCGCTATCGTAGGCAACGGCGGCGCAAGCAAAGAGCAGGTGAACATAATGGTGCAGAAGACGCTCAAGATGTCATTTGACCCGAAACATCTGGACGCCACCGATGCACTCGGAATAGCACTCTGCCACTACTACCAGAGTAATTCTCCCCTGGCTGGGCATAAAGGCAGGAACAGCTGGGAAAAATTCATATCGGAGAACCCCGGAAGAGTGAAAAAACAATAGATGCAAGGCATCGTTTTTGCATAACGGACCACGTCCACAGACCATACCAGCAAACTATGAAAACATTTTACAGAATCCTGATCGGCATCATATTTACCTGTACAAGCGTTACAGCATTTGCACAGGGCAGAACGGTCACAGCAAAGCTCATCGATAAAAGCAACGAGGAGCCCATACCTTACGCAACCGTTTCGCTCATACCTTCCGGAGCACAGAAAGCATCCAAATACGTGCTCAGCTCAGAATACGGAGACATCAGCATCGCGGGAGTGAAGAAAGGCAGTTATTCTGTAAAAATCGAGCTTCTCGGCTACAATGTACTGGTCAAGAATTTCAATGTGGCTGCAGAGGATGTGAATCTGGGCATGCTGGAAATGGAACCGGATGCCAAGATGCTGGACGCCGCGAAGGTGACAGATGTGGGCAATCCGATAACAATCAAAAAAGACACGATCGAATACAATGCCACCCTGATCAAGCAGAGTGACAACGATATGCTCATCGACCTGCTCAAGAAACTCCCGGGCATAGAGGTCGACAGCGACGGCAGCATCACTGCCAATGGCAAGACTATCAAGAAAATCACCATCGATGGCAAGACATTCTTCCTGGATGACCCTCAGCTTTCCACGAAGAACATCCCGTCAAAGATCATCGAGAAGGTAAAGGTCGTGGACAAGAAGTCTGACCAGGCCATGTTCACAGGCATCGACGACGGCGAAGAGGAGACCATCATCGACCTCGGCGTAAAGAAAGGCATGATGAAAGGCTGGTTCGGCAACATCATGGCTGGCGGCGGACATGACGTCCCATCGCCGAACAACAGCATGAACGACTGGAGATATCAGGGTGCGGGATTCGTAGGCAACTTCTCCGAGAATCAACAGATAAGCGTCATACTTAACGGCAACAACACCAACAACCGCGGATTCAACGACCTGGCTGGCAACATGATGGGAGGCATGCGGGGCGGACGCGGCGGCAGAGGTTTTGGCAACGACAGCGGCATCACGACATCATGGATGGGCGGCGTCAACGGCGCATGGAATCTGCTGGACAACCGCATGGACCTTGGAGGCAACTATCTGTACAACGGCAGCATCAAGGATGTCACCGAGCAGGAACTCCGGGATACATATATCAACGACAGTCAGACACAGCGTCACATAGAGAACGGCTCCAACCACACATTTACAAACGGACACCGTCTGGGTATACGACTGGAGCATAAATTCAGCGACAACACCTCCATCATTTTCGAGCCGCGCTTCAATGTGGGCGGAGGCAACTTCGTGGACAAGGATGACTACATCACCACCCGTTTTGACAACGAAACTCCGGAGACAGTCGAGCAGGTGAACCATGGCGTATCAAGCAACATGGGCAGCAACAACAACTGGACTGCAAGCGGCTGGGGCCTGCTGAGACAGAAACTCGGAAAGCCGGGCCGTACCATGACAGTGAACCTGCGTTATAACGTCAGCCGCAACAAGATGGAGGGCCTCAACCAGAGCGTGACCAACGTCGAGGGCGTATATCTTCCGGAAGTGATCGACCAGAAATACTATCAGAATCAGGACAACAACTCCCTGACAGGAGGCATTACATACACAGAGCCTCTCTACCAGCAGATGCTCTTCCTCGAGGCAAACTACTCTTACACCTGGAACAACCAGCAGTCCAACAAGGACACCTACGACGGATTGCACGATGGCACATACAGTCCTGAAAAGAACCAGACCTATTCGAATACCATCAACAATACTTCTCACAACCACAGGGCCGGAGCAAACCTCATGTTCCAGAAGGACAAAATAAGCGTCCAGATGGGCTTCAGCGCCAATCCAACGACCACCATCAATGAGACAATGGTCGGAGACAACCTCAGAACATACCGCAATCAGGTCGTGAACTGGTCGCCACAGGCTTCTGTCCGATACGAGGTAAGCGATAACAACAACCTGCGATTCTACTACTGGGGCCGCAGCAGCCAGCCTTCCACCAACCAGCTCATGCCGGTGCCAGACAACAGCGACCCTATGCGCGTATCGCTCGGTAACCCATACCTGACCCCATACTTCGACCACAGCATGCGCGGAATGTACCGATTCACGAACAAGAAGACATTCACATCCGTCAATGCCTCGCTCGAAGGCGGCATACAGCAGAATCCTATCGTAAACACCTCATGGTATGAGCAGGACGGACGTCAGTTCTCGTTGCCAAGCAACGGTCCTACAGCGTTCAATGCGAATACGCGCATAATGCTGAACAGTCCTCTGGGCAAGAGCAAGGTGGCAAGCATGTTCAGCATCTTCAACATGCTGCGTCTGAGCTACAACAACAATTCAAACTTTATAAAGAGCGGTAACAGCCTGAATATGCAGGATTTCTACGTAGATGACAAGGGACAGCCTTCGGAAGAATTCAACTACGAGCTGTTTCACCAGCAGGTGCCGAACATAGGCGACCATCCCGATTTCTCTACCAATACGACACAGACATTCTCGTTCACAGAGCGCTTCCGTCTGACATTCCGCTGCGAACTTGTGGAAATCAACCTCGGCGCACGTACGCGCATGAACAAGAGCTGGTACAGCATAGTCAAGGGCAATGTGAATCAGAACCCTACCTGGAACAGCCAGATTGACATGTCAATGAACTGGAACATCCCGGGAGGCGTATCCATCATTCCTGAATACAACTATAACTGGTATAACGGCTACACCACTCCACAGCAGGATGTACACATGCTCAATCTCGAGGTCAGCAAGCTTCTGTTCAAGAACAAGTTCACCCTGGCGCTGAAGGGATATGACCTTCTCGGCCAGAGCCGCAACCTCAGCGTATCCGACACCGCCAACTACCACAGCGAGACTGTGAACAATACCCTCGGCAGATACATCATACTCTCACTCACCTATCGTTTCGGTACCTTCGACAAGAGCAAGATGGGAGGAGGGCCAGGCGGCCCTATGGGAGGCCGCGGTCCTATGGGAGGCCGTGGAAGATTCTAATATGTCATAAAATTTGACTATCTTTGCGTCGATTATGACGTCACTTTTGCTTTTTCTATTCGGCGCCATGGGCATTTCGGCTCTCTGTTCCATACTGGAGGCCACTCTCATGAGCACACCGATCTCATACATAACCATGCGTGAGGATGAAGGTTACAAGCCTGCATCCATGATGAAACGGTTCAAGACGGACTCGTCACGTCCGCTGGCGGCCATTCTCAGTCTCAACACCATAGCAAATACCATAGGAGCGGCAGGTGTGGGACGTGAGGCCACGATACTCTTCGGCAGCGAGTGGTTCGGCCTGGTAAGCGCAATAGTGACGATATTGATACTCATCTTCTCCGAGATCATCCCGAAGACAATTGGCACCTCGCACTGGAAATCGATCATGGGATTCGCCGCATACACTATAAACGGCATGATTTTCTGCATGTACCCCATAGTGATATGCGTGGAATTTCTCCAGAAAGTGATCACCCCGAAAGATAACGCCGACATAACCATCTCTCGCGAGGAAGTGAGCGCAATGGCAGACGTGGCTGAAGAATCCGGAGAGCTTGACGAGGATGAAAACGAGATCATCCAGAATCTCATCAGCATGGATGAGCTCACAGCAGCAAGCGCAATGACTCCGCGCGTGGTATGCGACATTGCAGCTGAGAACATGCGAATCGGCAAGTTCTATCAGGACAAGCGATATCTGCATCACTCACGCATCCCTGTATATGCAGGCAACGACGAATACATCACAGGATACATACTTCGCATGGAAGCCCTCCAGCTCATGGCAGAGGACAAGCCTGACGTCACTCTGGGAGAGATCAAACGTGAGATCGCATCATTTCATGAGGACACCACCCTCGACGAAATATGGAGCGAAATGCTCGACAAGGACGAGCAGATTGCCATCATCATCAACGAATATGGAAGCTTCCAGGGAATTCTGACTCTGGAGGATATTATAGAGACTCTGCTGGGCGATGAAATCGTAGACGAGCATGATGCTGTGCGAGACATGCAGCAGCTTGCAAAGGACCGCTGGAAAAGACGCGCCAATCGAGGCGACCTTTTGTAAATCGCAAGACCACTTTTTCCGACTTTTAAGCAAAAATGTGGGTATTTTTTCGTAAATTTGTATGTTTCACCATTGAAATATACAATGTACAGAACCAAACCAATTTTTACGCTAACTACCATTGCTATTGCCATTTATAGCCTCGTCGCATGCGGCAGGCAGTCAGTGGATATCGTACCATACAAAATAAAATTCTTACCTGGCGAAGTGGGGTTTTATGTAGAAAAAAACGCCACAAAAACGGAAGTATCGGAAAATGGCACCTCTCTCGAATGGGTCAACGGAGACAAAGCATACCTCTGGGCAATCAATGCCGGCACATCTGATCTTGTCCTGAATCAGAGAGAATTTACGGCATTCGCAGGCAGCGGTCTTGACCGTGCATATTTCACAACAGTCATGGATACTCCGATGGCGAGCGGAAACTATCTATACGCCGCCTGCTATCCCGCACCTACATCTACAGATGGAACTTCCATAAAGTTCACACTTCCAGGCTCGCAGAACGGAAGAGTGGGAAGCGTCGATTTCATGGTATCGAACGTAGAGCAGAATACAGCTCTTACACCTATTAAAGAAATAGAGGACTATACAGGCCTGCGTCTGCAGTTCAACCACAAATTCCACCTGTTTCGTTTTTACATCCCGGAAGGACATGAGGGAGCCGAGAAGGGCTTAAGTACATTTGAGGTCAGAACTGACGCCGACATCAACGGCAGCTATCACACCGATATCTACGATCAGGCCAATGAAGGCTATACAAAAAGCAGCACTGACCCTCATACAATTGATATGGTGCTCTCGAACATTCTTTATCCCAGCCGGGACGGAAAACGTCAATACGCCTACATGGCAGTATTACCCTTCCAGAGTGGCAGCGATGACAAGCTGGAGTTCTCGACAGACCCTATCAACAACAAGACCGAGATCGGCGCAGTCGCCCTGAAGGGCCGCAAGTTCGAGGCCGGACATGTGACTGCCGTTGCCATAAGGCCTGTAATCACAGATGTACGTGACTTCACAATAAAACTGACAGACAACAAATGCGGCGAACCCGTGCGTATCATACGTCTCACCGGTCCTGAAGGACTTACATGGGATGAGACCGGAAACAACGTTGTCGAATTGTCCGACGGTGATGCCATAGTCCCATCCGACAGCTTCGTGCGCAGATACAAGCTCAGCAGTGAGCTGTACGGCAGCATCAACTCGGAGATCCTGATAGAGATAATCTCCGACCACATAAAATTCACCGACAGCATCACGATAGATCAGAGCAATAAGGACAACTTCCACCTCAGCAAGTCGGTGGCAGCACCTTACCTTCTTTACGAGGACTTTGCAAGCGTTGCATCCTTCTCTTCAAACGACGCCTATGCAACACTCAGCACCGGTGACAAGAGTGCATACTCATTCCTCAACGGATGGACAGGAGGCCGAATCGGAGCCAATGCCGGCAACTGCGTACGTCTGGCAGCCCGCCGAGAGACATCCGCACGCTACCACGCCCGAATGGACTCCGCACCTCTGAGCGGCGAGATAATTGCGCCAGTCGAACTTGAGATAAGCTTCGATTATGGCACAAACAACAGATATGGAGGTATAGGAAGCGGCAACTACGGACAGAACGTATTCATCGGATACACCAAAGAAAGCACTGCATTCTCAAGCGGAACCACTACCGGCAATTTCAGCGACGGTATAACCTTCAACACCAACGACAAGAATACTGACTGGACAACTCCCAATCATGCTGTATATACCATGAGTATGGACGAAGGTACCCTTCACCGCATATGCTGGAGAACAGAGGTCGAGAACCACGCTGGCGCAAACAACACAACATGCTGGCTATATCTTGACAACATTGTTGTAAAAGTGAAATAAACATGGATATGAAAACAAAAATCATAACGATCATCATGGCGGCAGCGGTACTACTGCCTTCATGTAAGAAGAATGCCAGAAGCTATGGCAGCATACGTCTCAGCTTCAATGGCATCGAAGCGTCCATAGACGACGCAACAAAGTCTCATGCCGGCGACTTTGTCACACTTCCGCAGTGGGAGCAGATGAACCTTACCATCAAGGACGCTGACAAGAAAATCATCTATTCAGGCAAGGCCTCCGACCTCGACCAGAGTGAGTCTTACCTGACAGGAGACTACACCGCTGTCGCAGAGGCAGGTCAGGAAGGCGAAGAAGGTCCAGCAGCCGCTTTCTTCAAAGGTGAGACATCCTTCACGGTAAAAACCAAGGAAACCACTGAAGTGGAGCTTACCGCATATCTGGCGAATACCCTTGTCAAGATACAGATCACTGACAACTTCAAGAAATATTATAGCGACGCTGCGTTTGAACTCGCGACAGGTTCTGGCAACAAGTTCACTGTGACTGATGGCAGCTACTTCTTCATAGAGCCATTCCGATTCGGCGTCAAAGGAAGCATGACTACCCCGCAGGGCAACTCTGCGTCATTCGAGAAATGGTTTGAAGATGACATCAATCCAAAAACCTGCTACACAGTGAAAGTAGATGCATCAAACATCAGCAGCAACACTATTTCCATCACATTCAACAACGAAATCCAGACTGTGGATCTCGGCGAAATCATTATCAACGACTAATCCGGATTATCATGAAAAAGAATCTGCTATACATATTGATATCATCAGTCATCTGCCTTGCATCATGCAAGGAAAAACAGATCGACCATCTCAGATCAAAAGGCTCTCTGACATTTGATGACGTGCAGATTGAGCTGAAAGTGGATGTAAGCACCAAAGCCGGCGGCGACACAGATGAATTCCACGTTTTCATCTATGATTCACAGAGCGCTGCAGTGGTGGCTAAGACATGGGGCGAGATAAAAGCTGAAGGAAAAGAGATTCTGCTCGACGCAGGAGACTACTCCATAGTGGTTCGCAGCCAGGAAGAAGAAGTTCCGGCAGCAGTATGGGAGCATCCTGTATACTCTTATGTGGGAAGTTTCATGATCGAGGCCGGCAAGACCACCAATCTCGGAACCCTGGAATGCTCGCTCGCACAGACCAAGGTGACAGTGGACTACAACGAGGAGTTCCTCTCATCGATCACAGGCGACAGCAAGGTATCAGTGTATTTCGATGAGAACCACGCACTTGATTACGTTATTAAATCCGACAAGACCATAGAGACCCGCGCAGGATACTTCGCGGCGAGTAAAACCGTACCGCAGACCATGGTTGTCAAGTTCTCAGGCTCTTTCGACGGAAAGCCAAGCAAGATGACCAAAGCATTCGAGAGCATACTCGCAGGTCAATGGCACAAAATCACTTTCGCCAAGAAAGAGGCCGACGAGGGAAATGCAACGATATCAATCGAGATCGACGACCTTCTGGCAGATGCAGACCTTGGCACAGACGCTCCCGGCACAGAGAGCATCATCGGTCCTGATCCTAATGCCCCTACCGGAGACGGTGGTATCGAAGCCGTTTCTACATGTTCATACGATATCAATCAGCCAATCGTCATCCCGGAGAACGGCAACCCATTCGTACTTACTCTCGACATTAAAGTTCCTAACAAGGTGAACAAGTTCACCGTGGACATCCAGTCTACAAACCCTCTCTTCACCGATTCTGTGAAGATGATCAACGACGATTCTACCGTCCTCGACCTTGTAAACCCTACAGAAGGTGCAATGGCAGTGTTTACCGACATTCTCCCATTCCCTTACGGTGACGCCGTGAAAGGACAGGAACTCATACATTTCGACCTCAGCGACGCACAGGTTCCTATCAACGCATTCGACGGCACCCATTCTTTCGTCCTGACAGTTATCGACAAGAAAGGATGCAGGAAGGATATCAATATGGCACTCGTAGTTCCATCAATCTAATAGCAACAAGACATGAAAAAGACACTTCTTTATATTGTATCTGTCGTTGCAATTGCCGGAACCGTATGCTCTTGCAACAAAGTAGAGATCAAGGAGGCGGGCGAAGGCGCCCTCCAGCTTAACGCATATGTATCGAACACCAAGGCGGCCATGTCTGAGTCCCAACTTCTCGAGACATCAAAGGTGAATATCTACAAAGCCGACTTTACCGGTCTGGTGCGAAGCTATACATACAACGCCATGCCTGAGAAGATATATCTCGCAGCAGATGAGTATCGCGTGGATGTACTCGCCGGAGAAGTCTCAAAGAGCGCTCCAGACATGCTGAGTTGGGACCAGAAGAGCTACAAAGGTTCAAAGGAGTTCACTATAACTCCCAACAACGTAAGCAGCGTGGTGGTGGAGGCTAAGGTATGCAACACCATCACACAGGTAATATTCGACCCTTCCATTGCCGGCAACCTGAGCGAAGGCTACAAGCTTCGTATCGGATTCGACCTGAACAGCGAGGCTGTGGCTACATACACCGCAGAGAACTCCGGCAAGCAGGGATACTTCCTTACCGACGACGTGGAGCCATCGCTCTACTGGGAATTCACCGGTGTACGCGCAAAAACCGGAGAAGCCATCAGCAAAAGCGGAGAGATACCGTCCACAATACCTGGCACCATATATAAGATCACCCCTAAGTTCGTGGTCAAGGATGGCACAGCAGGTTTCGACATCAGCGTAAACTACGCCGTGACAGAGGTTGACGACCTTATAATATTCGAGCCTCTCTCAAGCGGAATAGTAGAATCAAAGCCTTACGAGATATGGACAAGCAAAGCTACTGTCCATGCCGAGGTGGACGAAAGCGAGTTCACGGCAGACACCAAGGTGATATTCGAGCACAGCACCGACGGCATCGACTGGACAGCAGTAGAGGCCACAAGAGTGGAGATGGGAACATACAAGGCAGAGCTTGGCGGCCTTGCTCCAGAGACTCACTATTCATATCGCCTGATGGTAGGCGGAGTACAGACCGGAGAGGTCTTCAGCTTCACCACGGATAAAGCCACTCAGGTGCCTAACAACAGCTTCGAGATATTCTCCAACGACGAAAGCAACAACTTCAAGAGTTTCTATAATCCTTCGAACCCTGAGTGCCCTACAAAATGGTGGGACAACGGCAACCATGGTTCCACAATGCTCGGTGCATCCCAGGCTGTATGCGTACCGGACACAGACGTCCCTAATGGAGACCATGAAACATTCGGTCAGTACAGCGCAAAATGCATGAGCCAGTATGTTGTTGTGAAATTCGCAGCAGGCAGTATCTCAAGCTGCGAATTCGCAGGAACGGTAGGTACCAACGGTAAAGTGAACTTCGGCCGTGCGTACACGACCCGCCCTACTGCCGTTCGTCTCTGGGTGAAGTACAAAGGCGGCAAGATAAACCGAGGAGACTACAACCCTGCCGGAAGGGAAACCAACGACGTGGCCACATTCATTGCAGCTATAGGCACATGGCCAAGCAGCAAATACAAAGGCAGCAAAGCCTGTCCGGTGCAGGTATATACCGGAGACCAGAGCACACTTTATAAATATAACGAGCTCCCTGAGACCATAGCATACGGCTACTACGAGACCCAGGGCATAGACTCGTGGACACAGCTGACAATTCCTTTCGAATACTATAAATACGACGAGTTCCCTACCCATCTTGTACTTTCATTCGCCGCCAGCAAATATGGCGACTACTTCACCGGATGCGACAGCGCAGTACTTTGGGTAGATAATGTAGAGCTCGTATACTAAACTTTGAGAAACCTGATGAAACCTAGAAACCTATTCATTGCAACGATAATTCTGTGCAGCATGGCTATCCCCGCCAGAGCACAGAAGTCCGAGCGTGGAGTAGCCCATATCGGCAAAGACGCCCCTGTGGCTGTTGCAAAGGGAACAGTGATGTTCGGCGGCAGCGTGAGGGGATCATACTTCAAGGGCAACAATTATTCACTGGCAGTCATCGATGGCCTGAATCCGGACGGATACACCATGAAGATCAAGCCGACCGTCATGTACGTAGTGGCTGACAATGTCGGCATAGGCGTGCGAGGCTCGTACAACAGAGGCTATTTCAGTCTCCCGCATGCAGGAGTGACATTCAATTCCATAGATATAAAGGTGGATGATGTACTTTCGCTGAAACAGAGCTACGGCGGCTCCGTATTCGCCCGTTACTTCATACCGCTGGGATACACAGGCCGGTTCAGCATCATAGGCGACCTGGTGGTCGGAGGCGAGGCCGGCACAGCCAAGTTCAGCAAGAGAGGCAAAACCACCGGATCTGAGACAGAGATGCTGGGCACCTACCAGAAAGACTGGAAGTTCGGCGCACATGTTGAATTCGGCATGATGGCCTTCTTCACCAGACATTTCGCGCTCGAAGCTGAGCTCGGCATACTCGGATGTGGCATAAGTGGCAGCAAATCTGTGAAAAACCAGGTTTACGAGGGCTCTTACAAATATCTGAACCCTTATTTCGATATTAACTTCCTATCGCTGAGCGTAGGTGCATTCTTATATTTCTAGGCCATGAAAAAGATATTTTACATCACTCTCGCGGCCGTACTGATGTGCTGCACCCAGATACCTGGTCAAGCCAAAGGAAAAGTACTTGAAGAACGTACTGTCGTATATAAGGGCGAGAGCCTTGCAGGACTGGGAGTAAACTACCTCAACCTGAACAGCAACAATTCCGACATTCTGCTTACGATCACAAACATCGACGCCAAGGGCTCGTATCTTAAGGTCTCTCCTTCATATGGTTATGCCGTGTCAGACAATCACGTCATAGGAGCACGCCTGAACTTCTCCTCGATCAAGGGCGGAGCGGACAACCTGTCCCTCGATCTGCTCGGGCTTATGGAAGTAGAGAACGCAAACTTCCAGATCAACACACGAAGTGTAGGCGGCACAGTGTTCTATCGAAGATATGTAGGACTTGACAAGAAAGGAAACGTAGGACTTTATCTGGAAACTTCACTGGGATACAAGAGCTCGCGTTCCACCACAGGTTCAGATCCTGACGACGCCTATACTCTGGGCAATCAATTCAAATTCAACTTTGCTCCAGGCGTAATCCTGTACATTGTGCCAATGGCATCGCTCCACGTACAGCTAGGCATGGCAAATGTCAGCTACAACACATCAAACTGCTTCAAGGGCGGAGACAAGACAGGACATCTCAACCGTTGGAAAGGAGGCGTCGGCCTCAACGTCATGGACCTTATGTTCGGCGTTACATACCACTTTTAAACTATGAAACATTCGATCAGGAATATATGTCTTGGCGTTGTCGGGCTATGCTCCAGTGCATGTGTTACCAACAACCTTCCCTTCCCTCTGATAGACCCTGAGGTCTCCATAGAGGTGGAAGACGCCAGGACTGTATCAATTGACCACAGCAACCACGTCATTACCCTGGACCTCGAAGAGCACGCAGACATCTGTCACGTCAAGGTGACCAGGTTCGAGATTGCGTGCCCGGACGGCATTACAGTCAGCAAATCTGACAGAAACCCGGTACAGGTAGATGGAATCGACCTTTCCAAAGGCCAGACATTCAACTTCAACATCTCCAACTACGAAGGGTCACAATACAAATGGGCCATAAGGGCAACGCAGGAGATAGAAAGATATTTCACCGTAGAAGGTCAAATAGGATCGACCGTGATTGACCCCGAGAACTGCCGAGTCAAATTATATGTAACTCAGAAGACAAAGCTCTCAAACGTCACGGTGAAGAGCATGAAACTCGGTCCGGCTGACAAAGATGGTCATGATATGGCCATCTACTCAAAGAGCATAGACGAGAAATGGAACATGCTGGATGATTATACCGAGGTGGACGTTATCTGTCACGGGCGTACCGAGACCTGGTTTGTCTATGCCGAGAAAAGCCTTGTCAACGTATCGTGGGAAGATTACTGCGGCTGGAGCCGCTGCGCCTGGGTATGTGCAAACGGCGTGGAAGGCGGAGACAACGGCTTCCGCTATCGTAAGAGCGGAGATGAAGAATGGATAAATGTACCTGCAGAGAGCATCGTTTCCGATGGCGGCAGGTTCACGGCATGCATCGACGGTCTGGAAGAACTGACGACATATCAATGCTACGCATACAGCGGAGATGACATGACAGAGATCGGAGAATTCACCACAGAACAATCCGTACAGATTCCTAACGGTTCGCTGGATGTATACTCTCATGCTGAGAGCTCTCTTTACTACAGCTTCTTCGATCCTGCACACACTCTCTGGAGCCAGAAATGGTGGGACAGCGGCAACGTAGGTTCTACAGCAGTAGGCGCATCAGGAATCATATGCGCCCCTGACACTGAGACAATAGCTCCCGGAATTGAGGGTAACACGGCAAGTGCAAAGCTCACTTCCAAATATGTTGTGGTCAAATTCGCAGCCGGTAACATATTCACCGGTGAATTTGCAGGTCTGGTGGGCACATCTGGAGGTATAGTCAACTTCGGTCGTCCTTGGACAGCGCGTCCCCGCAAACTGATATTAAGCGTAAAGACGAACTGCGGACTTGTAAATCACAAGGACGGCAACATCAAGGATATCAACATAGGTGATCCGGACATTGCAGAATTGTTTGTCGCTCTTGGAGACTGGGATTATAAAAAGTACGGCGGCACGACAGAGAGCCCGGTTCAGGTGAACACCACGAAAGAGAATACCCTGTTCAACCCGGATGGCGAGAATGTGATCGCATACGGCAGATACGCCACCACCCAGACTCAGGACTGGACAGAGATCGAAGTACCGCTGGGTTATCGCGATTGTTTCCGCAAACCTACCCATATCATCATCTCATGTGCATCCAGCAAATACGGTGATTTCTTCACCGGCTGCGATACAAATGTCCTTTGGGTTGACAATATGAGATTTGAGTACTAAATTTGCGCCAATAAACATCTGTTCCGCAATGACTAAACACGCATACGTATTTCCTGGCCAGGGATCACAGTATCCCGGCATGGCCCGCGATCTGTATGAAGGATCGCCAAAGGCAAAGGAAATGATGGAATACGCCAATGAAGCTCTCGGCTTCAGAATCACAGACATAATGTTCGGAGAAGATGCCGAGGCGCTCAAAGACACCAAAGTGACGCAGCCTGCCATATTCCTGCACTCAACAGTGATGGCTGCATGCATGAAGGACTTCCGCCCCGACATGGTGGCCGGGCACTCGCTTGGAGAGCTCTGCGCACTGGTGGCCGCAGGCGCACTTACATTCGAAGACGGATTACGCCTTGTAAACAACCGGGCACAGGCCATGCAGAAGGCATGCGAGATGAACAAGGGAGCTATGGCCGCCATACTGCGTCTCGACGCATGGACCATAGAGAAGCAGTGCGAGATCATAGAGCGCATGGTAGTGGCAGCCAACTACAACTGCCCGGGGCAGATAGTGATCTCAGGCGAAGTCGAAGCTGTGGAAGAAGCCTGCATAAAGCTGAAAGAGGCAGGTGCAAAGCGCGCTGTCATCCTTCCTGTAGGCGGAGCATTCCACTCCCCTCTGATGAGGCCCGCACGTGAAGAGTTCGCTGCCGGCATAGAGCAGGTGGAGTTTCACGAACCTATATGCCCCGTATACCAGAACGTATCTTCCCGTCCTGTCACAGACCCTGTGATGCTCAAGACAAATCTTTTCCGCCAGCTGACTCATCCTGTAAGATGGATGCAAAGCGTAGAGGCGATGATATCTGACGGATGCGGAGAGTTCACCGAGGTGGGACCCGGCGCTGTTCTGCAAGGGCTTATAATGAAGATAGCATATCCCGAGCATCCGGATATCATCATCAATTCCGCCTTGTCGGTATAATCAGACAATTAAGCTGCAAACGTGCGTCCAGGCTGCTTCGCTGCCTGGCGTCGTTTTTATGTGCCCAGGGATACGACACCAATCCTGTTCTGAAATACAACTTGGCCCATCGTGTCAGCTTGAAAGATGAATACAGGGCCACAAAGTACCCCCTTCCGTACATGGCCGGAATATTGAACGCCCCGGGAGCATCGTACTGATATAGATAGATGCGCGAGTCCCAGTTGCCGACATTGAACATAGAGCACTGAAGTACGGAAGACAGCCATGAGAACCTGAAAGCAGCCTGAGCAGACAGAAGACCTGAAAGACAAGAACCTGCAGATCCCATGTACAGGACGCCATCGCCTCTTGCCGACAGTGTCAGCCACTGACGCTCCCATTGGATATCCTGACGTATGTCTGCACGCAGCATATCCTGCGTCAGCCGGGCATTCACGCGGGACATCAGGCTAAGGCCGTACCTTCCAGAATAGCGATACTGCCCTGTTGCCTTGAGTTGCCAGTCTCCGCGTGAACTGCGCCCATGGTCCCGTACATGAAGAGTTGCCAACGCTCCGAGCGAGACATTATGACGCAGACGTCCATCCGCCCACGACGTCGAGAGAGCTGCGTCTGCCTTATCCATAGTCATGCGCAGTCGTATGGCATTGTCTGTTCGTCCAACAGGTATCCTGCTTCCGACCAGAGCAGCGCCCTCATGTCTGGACGTTGCGCGAAGCCATGTATAACGTCCTTCAGCATAAAAGACCATGCCCTTGACACTATGCTGAAAATCAAAAGCACAATTCAGACCGCTGTTATATGAAACTGTGGCGCCAACTCGTCCGTAGCTATGGTTCCATCCCACATTCGCCCCATAACTCCGCCCTTTGATATCTGCAAAAGGGCTGAAACTGACAGAGCCGAAATCAAATGAAGCTGCTGCACCCATCATGGCATATGATGGAGACCAGCCGGTATACGGGCTTATTCCGGACGAGCGCCTCATCAGCGATGCGGGCGCGGCATACGAGTCCATACTCACACCGCTCCATTGCAAGAGTCCCTGACCGAAACGCGCATTGAATGCTCCCAATACCACTCTCCGCAGATACTTTCCATAAGCGTACGAGCTGCTCCACGACACATCATTACCCATCTTGTAAGCCACAGATGCAGAAATATCGCCGAAGCGTCCCGACACCTCAGCGCCAGCTTTTCCCATCCCCGTCCACATGGTCTTACCCTCGTTGATCTTCACCTGAGTGCCGGCTGCCACTTCCTCGCTATGGCTTACCTGCCCGGACGGCACATTGTCAGCAAGGGTGGCGAATTCCAGAAGATAATGTACAAAAGTGGCATTGAAGCCGTCGACCAGTGACAGCTCACGCTCGGATGCGACGGTTCCGTTGCGGGTACGATAGTCAACCAGCGATGCTGCCTGATATTCCGACATCAGTCCGCTTTCCGCAAGGCGCCTTTCCGTAGCGGAATTGAGCGCAACCGGATGACGCACAAACTGTTCGAAACGTTCGAGCTCAGACTCTGGAATTTCCGATATGTCAGCAGCCCCGCAAAAATAAAGGACCGCCGAAATGAAGAACTCTGAAAACAACAAAAAAGGCATCGCAGAAGTTTTGCGATCCCCAAAAAATTCACGTTGTAAATGTAGAAAAATTTAACTAAATTCGCGCTGTTTTTTTGGAAAACAGAAATGAACAAGGTAACAGTCCTGGACAAAACTTTTCGTCCGATGATCCCGCATGACGAGCTCATGAGCATCATCGACGGCGTGGCAGACCAGCTCAACGCAGCATATGCAGGCCATGCAGAAGCGCCTCTTCTTCTATGCACCCTCACCGGTTCTCTCCCCTTCACCGCTGAACTGATGAAACGTCTCAAGTTCGACCCCATGATTGCCAGCATCAAGGTGTCATCATATGTCGGCACGCAGACCACAGGCAAGCTCAGCAACATCCTGGGTCCCACACTTCCCGTCGAAGGCAAGGAGGTGATCATCATTGAAGACATAGTGGATACCGGTATCACGGTCCGCGGTCTGCGCCAGATTCTGGCAGACAAAGGAGCAAAGGATGTAAAAGTCTGCACAATGCTTTTCAAACCAGAGAAATTCAAGGATGAAGAGGCCAGGAGCGGGGCGATGACTACTCCCGAATTCGTGGGCAAAGAGATCCCTAACGCATTCATTCTGGGCTTCGGCCTGGACTACAACGAGTACGGGCGCTGTCTCAATGAAATATATGTACTAGACGAATAAACCCAAACAACATGAAATACTACATCCTCTTCGGCCCTCCGGGTGCCGGCAAAGGCACACAGGCAGGTGCCATCGCAGAGAAATACAACCTTAGACATGTCAGCACCGGCCAGCTGCTTCGTGAGGAGATTGCAGCGGGTACAGAAATAGGCAAACAGGCTCAGGCACTCATTTCAGCAGGCAACTTTGTCCCTGACGAGATGGTGGAGACCATGCTCAATAATCTTTTTGACTCTACAAGCGGAGTAGAGGGGTTCCTTCTCGACGGATTTCCACGCAATCTCAGCCAGGCAGCCGATCTGGACAAACTCCTGAGCAAGCGCGGAGAGTGCGTCGGCGGCGTGATCAGCATCATGATACCGGATCAGATGATCGCCGAGCGCATTGCACATCGCGCCAGCATCGAAGGCCGTGCAGATGATGCAGACATGACCGTCATCCAGAATCGCATCGCTACATATCACAAGCAGACCGAGCCGCTGATTGCATATTATACAGAGCAGAACAAATACCACCAGGCCGACGGTACAGGTACCATCGACGAGGTCAAGGCTGCCATCGCATCCATCATGGATACGCTGCACGTATAAGACTACTGCTCGAGAGTATCGGCAAAAACCTTATAGAATTCCGGAAACCGCTCTTGTAGAACTACAGGGCGGTTTGTTTTTGTATCAATGAAACAGTGAGAAGAGGTAGCTGTACAAACCACCTTTCCCTCACACGTCATGGTATAACCTATCTTGAGCTTCAGAGGACTCATCTCCAGGGCCTTGACCGTAATCTCTATCTCCTGGGGATACTTAGTGGTGCGCTTGTAGTCACAGGTCACCGCAATGACAGGGGAAGCCACACCGTCGGCCTCCATCTTGTCGTAACCGTAACCCGAACGCTCCATGAAATCAACCCTCGCCTCCTCCATGAAACGGATATAATTCGAATGATGGACGATGCCCATGGCATCCGTCTCATAATACTGTACCTTGTGTTTGTAAGCTTCCATAGTATTCAGGTTTTGTGCATAGCATAGCAAAGATACAACAATTACATCAATAGTTATATCCGCAGAAATCACTATCTTTGCACAATTATGGCAAATTCCAATTTCATAGACTACGTAAAGATATTCTGCCGCAGCGGTAACGGCGGACCGGGCAGTACACATCTGCGCCGCGAGAAATATATACCCAAGGGAGGTCCTGACGGAGGTGACGGAGGTAATGGCGGCAGCATCATACTGCATGCCAATCCCCAGGTATGGACTCTGATCACACTCAAATACCGCAAGCATATCCACGCTGAGGATGGCGAAGCCGGCAGCGGAGCGCTCATGCACGGCAAGAATGCACCGGACATCATACTTGAGGTACCTGTGGGCACAGTGGCACGTGACGCAGAAACCGGCGAAGAGCTCTTCGAGATGACAGAAGCGGGCGAATACAAGGTGCTGTGTCCGGGCGGACGCGGCGGCCTGGGCAACGACAACTTCAAGTCTGCCACCAATCAGACTCCACGCTACGCCCAGCCTGGCGAGCCAGGTGTCGAGGGATGGTATATACTCGAGCTGAAGATACTCGCAGATGTAGGTCTTGTGGGTTTCCCCAATGCGGGCAAGTCTACCTTGCTATCCGCTGTATCTGCCGCAAAACCCAAGATTGCAGACTATCCTTTCACCACTCTCGAGCCACAGCTCGGAATTGTCCGCTATCGCGATGAGAAGTCATTCGCTATGGCCGATATCCCCGGCATCATAGAGGGTGCGCACGAGGGCCGCGGCATAGGCCTGCGCTTCCTGCGCCATATCGAACGCAACTCCCTGCTTCTGTTCATGGTACCCGCCGACAGCGACGACATAGCAAAAGACTATCAGATACTTCTGGATGAGCTCCGCCAGTTCAATCCCGAGCTGCTCGTGAAAGGCCGCATCCTTGCTATCACCAAATGCGACATGATAGACGACCAGATGCAGAGCGAGATAGAGCCTACCCTTCCGAAGGATCTGCCTCATGTATTCATCTCATCAGTATCAGGCAAAGGCATAACAGAGCTGAAAGACCTGATCTGGGCCGAACTTAACAGATAAACCATGTGTATTCTTGATTGCGCAGCATGGCTTGATGCCATCGTAGCCTGGGACCAGTCCGCCACACTCTGGATCAACAGCCACCATAGTGAATGCAGCGACGCATTCTGGACTTTCATGTCCGGAGTAAAGGTATGGTATCCCATGTATGCCGTCATAGCCGGGCTTCTGATATGGCGTCTGGGCTGGAAAAAGGGCCTCATAGCAGTTGCATGTATCGCTCTGGCCATCGTATTCAGCGAAAGGGTGAACAACCTGATCAAATTCCTGGTGGAACGCGTGCGCCCGTGCAATGACGAGGGCATGATAGCCGCAGGCATACACATACTGGAGCAAGGCGGAGGCTGGAGTTTCCCAAGCGGTCACAGCAACAACAGCTTCACATTCGCCATATGCTCGGCTCTTTGCTTCAAGGCGGAGATAATGGGGCTCGGCAAGCCTGACCTCTCGTCGTCGCTGCGGAAAAAACGCATCCCTGCAGGTGTGAAACGCTGGGTACACGGCTACGGCATATTCATAGTCACATGGGCAGTGCTCGTTGCCATAAGCCGCATAATGGTAGCAAGGCACTTCCTGATCGACGTCACAGTGGGAAGCATTCTCGGCATACTGATAGGATACGCCTTTGCGCGACTGGCATGGTGGACATTTTCTAAAGTAAAGTAAATGAGCAATTTAGCTTCAATATTCAAAGAGGGCTCTACTTATCGGGCTCTCTTCGTGTCTCTACTCCTTTCCGCAATAGGCTTCGGCCTTTACAAGGGAGTGTATGACAACTACTTCGCTGAAATAGTGAAGATGAACGAGTTCGATCGCGGCGTGGCCGAGTTCTTCCGCGAGCTCCCGGGTCTGCTTCTCGTACTTATCCTGGCTCTGTGCTACAGGAAGTCCGCAGAGAGCATATATAAGATGGGCATGGTCATAATGGCCATAGGTATGACCATGCAGGCACTGGTTTCTCCGGTCAAAAGCCTGATAATCCTTATCATCTTCATATACTCGACAGGCGAACATATACAGATAGGCATGAAGAACACCCTTTCGCTGGAGTATTCCAAAGAGGGACACGGCGGCAGGGCGCTGGGCTACCAGAACGCTGTCTATCAGATAGGCAACCTGCTCGGGTATCTGGCCATCGTGGCGCTGTTCGCAGTCATAGGGCACTCGAACGAAGGCGGAAACAGCATCTACCGCTGGGTCTTTCTTGCAGCTGCCATATGCCTCACTATGGCAATGATTGCATCTTTCCGCCTCAAGGGAGAGAGCAGCACGGACAAGACCAAGAGCCGCTTCTACTTCCGCCGCAAGTTCAAGAAATTCTACATGCTGGAAGTGTTCTACGGAGCCCGCAAGCAGGTATTCTTCACTTTCGGCCCATATGTTCTGATCCTGTTCTACCAGGCAGATGCCGGCATTATCAGCATGCTGTTCGCAATATCTGCCGTAGCATGCTTTTTCCTTGCTCCCCTCGTAGGAAAACTGATAGACAAAGTTGGATATAAAGTGGTCATGATAGCCGATACGCTCATACTCGTCATAGTATGTTTCTTCTACGGCTTCGCACACCATATATTTCCCAAGGATGTGGCGTTCGTGGTTTGCTGCGTGAACTATATACTCGACTCTGTCATCTCACTTGCATCGATGGCTTCGAACGTGTATGTGCAGGATATCTCAGATAACAACGAAGAGATGCGCGCGACTATTTCCACGGGCATCTCTGTCAATCATTTCATTACTATTTTCATCGCCTTGCTCGGCGGATGGATATGGAACGTGCTCGGAATAGAGACTCTGTTCATCCTCTCGGCAGTGCTTGGGCTATGTAACAGCGCTTACGCCGCCACCATCAAGACGAAGGCCTAGTACATCACTACGCAGCGGAAATCCATAGGTTCCGGTACGAATGTTTCGTCCAGTTCGTAGTCAAAGTCATTGCGGGTATAGTATATTCGCAACACTCCAGGCTGTATCTCATAATCCAGGTCCTCTTCATAGAAGTACCATGAGATATTACCTCCCTCATCTTTTACAGGCAATTCAACCTGTCTCTGGAAAGGCATAGCCATCTGAGTGACGTCCATGGTGCCATAGTTGAAGATGCGATACATGATCACAGCGCCGCCATTGAATACATCTGCGGTAATCTCCGGCATCTCGAAAGTTGCCACAAAATAATTGTTATTGGGAATACCGGAATATTCCCACTGGTTGGCTTTGACATGAAGAGTGATATTGGCCACGCTCGTGACTGCTCCGGCAGGGCCTTCAGGACCCATAGGGCCCTGAGGTCCGCGAGGGCCCATAGGTCCCTCGCATGAAGCAGCCAGCAGGGATGCTGCCGCTATAAGTATAATTGCTATTCTTGATTTCATAATCCCTTTATTTTTAAATGATTCCTATCTGGCACCACGGGTAGTAGACGAACTTGAACTGCGTGTAGCAGAGCTGGTGCTCGAAGTGCTG
>JAZRXU010000065.1:0-3984 GCA_045600345.1 Candidatus Cryptobacteroides sp.
GTCATGGGCTTCCCCGGCCGCACGAACCGTTACTCCGGATCGGCTCTGGTAGACTGGCAGACAAACGTCACGCTGCCTGTGACTGTGAAGATACGCGGAGCACAGATGGAGATTCTCCGCAAATGGATGAACGCAGATGAGGCAGTACGTCTTAAATATGCCGACCACTTCTTCGGGTTGTCGAATGCTCAGGAGCTGTATATGGGACAGGTGGCATGCAACAAGCGTTTCAATGTCGTCGACGAAAAGAAAGCCATAGAGGTTCAGCTGCAGGAATGGATAGATAAAGATCCTGCCAGAGCGGCAAAATGGGGAAAGCTGCTGCCGGAGCTTGACAGCGCCTATTCTGCGGCTGCCGATATAGATGTTCAGCTGGGATATTTCCGCGAGTGCATGGCTCGTTCCAGCCGTCTGTCAGCCATTGCATCACGCACCGGCTCACTCAAAAGGCTTGCCAAGGATGAAGGGGCGAAGCGTTCAGGCCGTAGCGATTACGAAGCCATGGATCTGCGCGCAGAGAGGGAAATCTTCCGTTATGTCCTCGAAGAATACCTGGAGCACGTGGATGATGCGTTGCTGGGCCCGTTCCAGCGTGAGTGTAAAGAGCGATTCCAAAAAGACTATGACGCTCTATGCTCGTATCTTTGGGATGGCAGCTGGATGACCACACCGGAGAAGATTGCAGAATATCTGTCACCGGACTCAGACATCATAGCCGGACTCGATTACCTTCTAAACGACAATCTTTGCCGATTCTACAATGATGTGAAGATTTCTCAGTTCAACGAGGCCAAGGACAAGGCCATGGGCGGGCTGAATCTCTGGAATTTGAACACAGAATACGCCCACGCACTGTACCAGATGCGCCTCGACAGAAAAATCAAGCAGTATCCTGATGCCAATTCGACACTCCGCGTCTCATATGGCAAGGTATGCGGCTATTCGCCTCGCGACGCCGTTTCATGTTCATGGAAAAGCAGCGTGGGCGGACTGTTGGACAAGCATAATCCGGACAATCATGACTTCTGCATGCCTCAGGCCTGGATAGAGGCTCTGAAGAGTGTGGATAGCAACATGACAGTGAATTTCATCACCGATAACGACATCACCGGAGGCAACTCCGGCAGCCCTGTGATGAATACCCGCGGAGAGGTGGTGGGCCTAGCCTTCGACGGCAACAAGGAGAGTCTCGCCAGTGACGTATCATTCACGCCCGACTACAACCGCTGCATATGCGTGGATATCCGCTTCGTTCTCTGGACATTGAAGCACTACGCTCACTTCGACCGCCTGCTCGAAGAGATCGATGTAAAATAAAGCTTAGGAAACCAGCAGATCGACGGGAGTTTTTACAAACTGTGAGATGACGACACCTTCTTCTGCGGCGATGCGGGAGATGATATCGCGGCAGGCATAACCGAAGCCGCCGACAATCCCAACCGGCAAATCTGAATTATATCTTCTCACATAGCGTCGGAACATGTCGCGGAAGTTCTCATCCACAAGATTGCGCACATATTCACTCCTGTCGTACCATCCCATCAGAAATGGAGCATACGCACCAAGATACGCCGACGGAGAAGATGAAATACCAGTCCTGCCATAGACATTAGCCACAATATTGGCGTATGAGCCATCGAAGCGGGCACAGAAATCAGCATCGACCTCTGCCGGCACCAGACCCTTGATATGATCCTGGGCGAACTTCAACCCGAGACGGGCAGCACTGCCTTCATCCCCAAGTATGAATCCGCCACTATTGACATGTGCAACTATCTCCTTTCCGTCGAAAAGGCAAGAGTTGGAACCCGTACCCAGTATCACGGCTATTCCTGGTGCATGGCCACACACCGCACGGGCGGCGGCCAGCAGGTCGCTCTCCATCTCCAGCACCGTCAGCGCGGGGAATTGGGCACGGAACGCCGATTCCAGAGCCTCCCGGCGCGGAGCATCTATCACGCCTGCCGTATACAGATATATCTCAGTTACGGAAGAGCGTACAGTGAAGTCCCCGACTGAGGCTGCCCCTTCGGCAATAATCGCTTCTATCTCTCCCATAGCCATGGTTGAAACATTCATTCCCGGCAACTCTACACGCACTGCTGCACCGTCCACGCTTATCAGCAACCATTGACTCTTGGTGGCACCGCTCTCTATGATTAACTTCCTTGTCATTACTGCCGCTTTTAATATTCTCACTCTTCCACTGAACTACTTCTTTTGCTGCAAATATGCATTCCTACGAAGGTAAGCACCGCATTTACAATAAGCACAGAGAATCCCAGATCGAATCCTGCCCAGCGTCCAAGAGCATAGTTGAGCGCCAGACACAGCACAGGCGATGCAACCGCGATATATGGCACCGCCCTATCGCGTACCTGACGCCTGCTCAGAATACCATAGAAGAATATACCCAGAAGCGGTCCATATGTATATGAGGCCAGTTTATATATCAGATTGACTACGGCATCGCTGGACACAATACACAACACCAGGATGATTACGGCAAAGACGCCGGCCACGCCGGCCTGAACCCAGTGACGCACCCTGACCTGCCTGCCGGCAAGGGCCTCAGCACCCCCGAAACCCAGATAATCGATACATATGGAAGTGGTCAGAGATGTAATGGCGGCCCCGGCAGACGGGAACGATGCCGAGATGAGTCCTATGAGGAACAGAACCCCCACGCCGGTGCCGAGGTATCTGCTGGCGATTACAGGGAACAGTTCGTCCGTCTTGCTTATTCCAAGCTCTCCGAATCCTCCGAGATGCGAGGCATATACGCACAGAAGAGCGCCCAGAAGCACGAAAAAGAGGTTTACAGCCACAATGATAATGGATGTGGTATACATATTCTTCTGCGCGGCCCTTATATCCTTGCAGGCGAGATTCTTCTGCATCATGCTCTGATCGAGGCCTGTCATGGCTATTGTCACGAAAATTCCGGATACGAACTGCTTCACCGCATTGGTGCCGTGACTCCAATCCCAGTCGAACCACGCTACGAACGGCTTGCTATATCCTACGGCCCCATCATTGGGATTCACCGCTCCGGCAACTCCTGCTATCATGTCACTAAATCCCCATCCCATATCCCTGCATATATATACGATGGTAAGACCCACCGCAAGCAGCATGAAGGTGGTCTGCAGCACATCTGTCCATATGATGGTCCTGACTCCGCCCCTGTATGTGTACAGATAAATCAGCGTCAGGAACAGCACGGTTATAACCGAATATGTACCGAGCGGCCCCAGCAAGCCAATCACCGCAGAAGGAATGAAAGTGTAAAGCACGACAACGACCACAAACAGACGCGCAGCGGCTCCAAGTACCCTCGACACCATAAAGACAGCAGTTCCCGTGACATGAGAGCTGCGTCCGAACCTCTCACCCAGATATGTATATATAGATGTCAGATTTTTCCTGTAATACAGAGGCAGGAGTACACGGGCAATGACTATATAGCCGACCACAAAACCGATAACCATCGGCATATAGAAAAAATTCTGTGCCCACACGTTGCCGGGTACGGATATGAAACTCACTCCCGATATCGAAGCACCTACCATTCCATATGCCACCACGGGCCATGGAGCCTTGCGGTCACCTCCGAAAAAAGACGCTCCGGAGCCCGCCCTACCGGTAATTCCGGAGATGACAAACAGCAGCGCCGTATACACAGCAAACGCTGCCAGAAACCACATATATGAACTTAGATTCATGCGCGCCTGCGTCGTAATGATGGTATATAAAGCACTGAAACAGCCAGAATAGCCAGGAGCAGCAGTATGCTGCATGCCAAAGACAAGCGTGCTCCCAGAACATAGTCTTCCGGCTCGTATCGCATAACTATCTCACCCTCTCCTGCTGGAAGAACAGCACCCCTGAGCACCCAGTCTGTCTGCACCAGATCCAAAGGTTCTCCATCAAGAGTCGCCTTCCACGACGGATGGAATATCTCCGAGAATACCGCAAAGCATG
>JAZRXU010000066.1:0-5090 GCA_045600345.1 Candidatus Cryptobacteroides sp.
CGGCTGTACATCTGGCACTTCTTGCGTGCGGCGTGGGCCCCGGTGACGAGGTGCTGGTGCAGAGCTTCACTTTCTGCGCTTCGTCGCACCCTGTCACGTACCTGGGGGCGAAACCGGTGTTCGTGGGTAGCGAAGGCGAGACCTGGAATATGGACCCGGCGCTGCTCGAGAAGGCTATTCTTGCGCGCAAGGCGGCTACCGGCAGGTACCCTAAGGCGATTGGGCCTGTGGCTCTGTACGGCATGCCTTACCGCATAGACGAGATCATGGCGATAGCCGATAAGTACGGTATTCCTGTGGTGGAGGACGCCGCAGAGGGTATGGGGTCGCGCTTCGACGGCCAGGTGCTCGGCACATTCGGCAGATACGGAGTGCTGAGCTTCAACGGCAACAAGATGATCACGACTTCGGGCGGCGGAGCTCTGATATGCCGTAACCCCGAAGATGCGAACGAGGTGATGTGGTATGCCACTCAGGCGCGCGACGCGTATCCTTATTACCAGCATACGGCCATCGGCTACAACTATCGCATGTCGAACGTGTGCGCGGGCATAGGCCGTGGCCAGATGACGGTGCTGGATGCGCACATCGCACACCATAAGCATGTGCAGGCGCTGTATGAGGAGCTGCTGGCGGATGTGCCGGGTGTGCATATTCACAGGCAGCCTGCAGATTCGCGCTATGATGCGAACTTCTGGCTGTGCGCTGCGACGATAGACCCTGAGGTGCATGTGAAAGGTCAGGAGGATGCATACAAAGAGGTGATAAAGACCGCTGTGGGCGGTGCGGCTGGCGTGATCCATGCCGTGGACAGCGCTGTGACCGACTGTCAGCCTAACGAGAACGTGGAGGCGCTGCGCGTGTTCATGCTCGGCAAGAAGGTGGAGTGCCGCCCTGTGTGGAAGCCTATGCATAAGCAGCCTGTATACTGCGAGGGTGCGGCTCAGGTGGCTCCGGGCGTGTTTGAGGGGCCTCGCATGGCATGCTACACCAATGGTATCGAGGAAGATATCTTCAAGGTAGGCTTCTGTCTGCCTGCCGGTCCTTACGTGACCGACGATGATGTCCGCTATATCGTGGACTGCATCAAAGAGGCGATAGCGTAGTAATGTATCCCGAAAAGTGTAATTTTGCAGCCAAATCCATAAGTTGACTAAAATAATGCATCATTGGAAGGACATCGATATGATTAATAATTGAAAAACTATATGACCATGAAAAAACTTGCTGTTGTGATGCTGCTCATGCTTGGCGCGTTTGCGAGCGTTTGGGCACAGGATGATGACGCGTGGAACTATATTGCCACATATGTGCGTTACGGTAAGGGACAGAATGTTGCCAAGTCCAACAAGGACAATGTGCAGTGGGGAGAGTGGAAGAGCTGCTCGATGAGCGTGAAGATCACGCTGGATCCGAACTCGCTCGTCGTGAGTGATGGAGACAAGACTGTACATTCGATCGCTTTCTCCGTCCTCGATATAAAGACGGATTCAAACCCGGCCAACGTGCTGATGGGCGGCTTTGATGTCTGCTATATGGATCTCGCCGGTATAGACTGGTACCTTTATAAGGGGCAGTCCCATTATCTGTATCTTTTCTATGACGGCGGCGCCGCCATCGAATACATGCTGACGCGTAAATAATCAACAAAAAAGGAGCCGGTCAATGAAGGATGTTGACCGGCTCCGTTGATTAAGCCTCTACTTGCACTTGCTCATCCACAGACCGTGGATATTGCAGTAGGCGTAGATGACGAGAGGCTTGTCTCCGGGGGCAAGATCGAACTCGGCGATGGGGTCATCGTCAGGGGATAGATAGCGGATCTGGCCTCCGAATTTTGTTTCTATGGCAATGAACTGTATGAAATGGTCTTTGGTCATCGGGTGCAGAATCGAGCCTACGGCCACGTTGACCTTGCCTTTGGTGCAGCAGGCTGTGACAGGGAGATGTTTCTCTCCGGCCCCTTCGATCTCATTGGCCTGGAGCTCTATCATGTCGGTGGAACAGCATACCGGAGTCACTCCGCTGTCGATGAGTTTGACTACCAGGTTGCCGCATATTCTGCAGTAGAAAAATCTTGCTTTCATTTCGTGCTGTATTAATGGTGAAACTTAGGTGATAGGCTGGGCCGCTCTACTCCAGTGACGAGTAATAGGACTCGCGGTCCTGGTTGACCCACGTCAGGCGCGTGGTGTTGAAGCCGCGGACCTTAGCTTCCGAGAGAATGTCGCGGAGTATCTCTTCTGGTATGCTCGGCTCGCGGGAGAGTATCCAGAGATAGTCAGGCCCCTTGGAGCTGACGAGCGCGTAGCGGTATTCCGGATCCACCATCAGCACGCGGTAGTCCGAGTAGAAAGGTCTGAAGAATGACACGCGCAGCCATGCCGGATTGTTGACCGGATCCGGGAGCTTGGCCACGCCTTTGGATCTCTTCATCTTGCCTTTCTTGATGCCTGAATTCTCTACGACTACAGTGCCGTCGTTCTTCAGGACGTAGTATGCCTGCGTGAAGTCCATGTCTTTCTCGAAGAAATGGTCTATGCGGGCGATTTCGTACCATGTGCCGAGGTAGCGGTGCAGGTCGAGCGAGCTGACCGGGGTGTCATTGACTGACTGCAGCTGCCTGCATGACGAGCAGCTTGCTAATGAGAGTAGGGTTGACATAATAAGAAATACCTTTTTCATAATAACACTGTATTATGCGTGACCAACATCGGTCACAATGCAAAGGTACTCAGGGAAATGGCGCGGAGCTAATTTCCTGTATGTCAGTCAGTAGGGAATTTGTTCGTAATGTATTCGCTCCAGAAGCGCTCGTCGCAGAATTTCTTGAGCGCAGTGGACATCAGCACGAAGGCGCGGCTCTGCATGCATCGCAGGGAATACGAGTTGAACATCTTGTCAATGCCGCGCGACTTGCCACGTATCTCCTCGGGGGTAGGTTTGTAGGTCATGTCTCCTTTCAGAAGACGGATGACGATGATGGCTATCTCGTCGCTTGTCATGCCCAGCCTGCGCAGGTATTGCACGCACAGTATTCTCGCATCTACGTAAGACTGCTGCTTGCACCCGTTCAATATACCTTCAGAATCCACCTCACACAGATCGCAGATCTGGGCTAGAATTGTTGTGAACATTTCAGACTTTTTCATATCGTGTGAGTATTTTCTCGTTAAATATAGTTAAATTTGTCAACCATTGTTATTTATTAATAAATAATCATGCTGGCTATCGAACTTCTTCAGGTCTTCTTCGACGTCCGTCAGAGCCTCTCGCGTGTGCACTCGGTGAGCGAGTGGCAGCAGTGCTATGACTTCGCTGACATGCAGGCTGTGATAGGAGTCCTTTTCGCTGCGATAAAGCGACTTCCCAAGGAACAGAGACCGGTGCTGGACCAGCTGCTGGACTGGGTGGGACAGTCGGAGTATATGAGTGACCAGGGCGCCGAGATGGATAGCCTGATACGGTCTGAAGCTGCCCGTATCCGGGCATTCGGCATGAAGTGCGTTGTCCTGAAGGGGCGCGGATTGGCCAGGATGTACGATCATGGCGTGCGCACGACAGGTGATGTGGACATCTGGGCAATGGCAGACCGCCAGACCATATGCCGTTACTGCCGCGAGAATGTAAAGGATTACAATCCGGCAGAGGATGGCAGCCTCCATACTTCTTATATGCTGGGCGACGTGGTTGTGGAGATGCATTTTACCCCGACATACCTCAGCAGCCCGAAATACGGGAAAGTGCTCGAGAAGTGGATTGCCGCTTACGAGGCCCGTCCGGACAATATAGTGGAAGTGGATGGTATCCCTGTCCCTACTCTGGACTTCAATCTCGTGTATCTGATGCTTCACATGTATCGTCATTACCTTTTCGAAGGCATAGGATTGAGGCATCTGGTGGATTATATGGTAGTGCTGGCCAAGGCGGACGCGGAGCAGAAGGCTGAGGTATATCATGTGCTGAGGTCTCTCGGTGCAGACAGGTTCGCCGGTGCTGTGCTGTGGGTGGCAACGGAGTGCCTGGGGCTGAAGGATGCCGCACTGGCAGAATGTCCTCTGGATGAGCGCCGGGGCCGTATGCTATGGGATGCAATTCTTGTGGGAGGCAATTTCGGCAAATCGGATGTGATGAACTCGCACAAGTACCGTACAGCTCCTTTGAGGCGCATGTGGAGGTTCGTGAGCAGGAATTCTTCTCTGGTGTGCGCATATCCGGGCGAGATCCTGGGGCATGTGTTTTCCAAGATAAAGTTTATAGGTTAGAATATGTTCAGTTTTGTCAATAAATATTTATCCAGATATCTGAGCGGCAAGGTGGTATTCACCCTGGATATCTTCGTATCCGGCTTCGCGTCGCTGTTTACCCTTATCGTGGGCCTTCTGACGCCGTATGGTCCGTACATAACGGGAAAGTTCATACTTTGTTATCTGGCCATAGGCACTGTCGCATATACTGCAGGCGAGCTTGTCGTCAAACCATACAGAAATGCCATCAGGCATATGGGTCTTCGCGACGTGGTGCGCCTGGTGGTGGCTGCGTCTGTCAAGAATATCACCATAGTGTTCTCTGCACTGATGATAGGACAGTTCACTTCGTCGATATTCCTGTTCATAATGTTCGACATGCTGTGCACGGTAATGGCCCTTGTGGGCTATCGTGTGGGTATGATTGTGGTCTATGAGATATTGCTCTCACGTGCCAGGGTGAGCGCGTCGAAGACAGGTGTGCTCATCTATGGCACTGGCGGGAAGGCTGTGTCTCTGGTGACCCGCCTGAGCAACAGCCAGCAGTACTTTGTGCGAGGCTTCATATCAGCCACTCCTGTGGACAGGGGCCTCAAGGTGAATGACAAGCCGGTATATTATTTCGATGAATATGAGGATTTCCGCCGTTTCATGATCCATGAGGATATTCCTGCTGTGCTTTTTGCCCATGAGAGCGATGCACATCATGAGAGCGACGGTCTCGTGAGGTATTGCTACCAGAACAATATCAAGGTGCTCATAGCTCCGTCTGTGGATGAGGTCGTGGAAGGCAAAGTGATGCAGAACAAGGTGCGTGAGGTGAAGATCGAAGACCTTCTGGGA
>JAZRXU010000067.1:0-13973 GCA_045600345.1 Candidatus Cryptobacteroides sp.
CAGGGGAGAACAGCCGAAAGAGGCTGCGGTGAACGCTACCGGCGAGGTGGGTATCTCCGTTATCGCCTCTACGCTCACAATGCTTGCCGTGTTCCTTCCTCTGACCATGGTCAAGGGTATGGCAGGTATCATGTTCCGTCAGCTGGGATGGATCGTTTCCATCATCATGATAGTGTCAACAACCAGTGCGCTGACATTGGTCCCTATGATGTGTTCGCGCATGCTTCGTCAGGGAACCAAGCACGGAAAGGCCTACAATGCCTTCTTCGGCACATTCAACAGGGGTATCGATGCTATCAAGAACTGGTACGGCCGCATCATGCGCTGGAGCGTGAACCACCGCAAGAGCGTCGTGCTCATCGGTGTTGCAATCTTCCTCGGCTCCGTATTCTTCCTCGGCCCGTCCCTGAAGACGGAGTATATGGCTAAGGGCGATTCGGGCCGACTCACAGCAACCATAGAGCTTCCTGTGGGAACAGCTCAGAGTGTTACCGCCGAGTTCTCCCAGATGCTGTACGAGCGCTGGAAAGAAGAGATTCCGGAGGCTGTGACAATAAGTTTCCAGTTCGGCCAGGCCGATACTGACAACGCCTTTGCCAGCATGCAGCAGTCCGGAACCTATATATCATCATGGAATATCGATATCGGATCCATGGAAGACCGTGAACGCAGTTGCGGCGAGATTGCCGACATCATGCGTGCCGACCTTCGCGAGTATCCGCAGGTGAAGAAGTTCAACGTCACCGAGGGTGGTGGCGGCATGGGCGGTGCCTCATCCATCAGACTTGAGGTGTACGGCTATGATTTCGAAACTTCCGACGCTGTTATCGCGCAGCTTCAGGATAAGCTCAAGGATGATCCTTGCTTCGCGCAGATCCTTCCTTCACGCGAGGACTACACCCCTTCATATCAGGTGAATTTCGACCGTGAGAAGCTTGCCCGCAATGGTTTGAACTCTACCACAGCCGCATCGTATGTCACATCTGCCATCAACGGCAGCACCATGAGCTTCTACCGTGAGGACGGCGACGAGTACAATATCCGCGTGCGTTATTCTCCGCAGTACCGTGTTTCAATAGAGGATGTCGAGAATATCAACATCTACACTCCTGTGGGTGGCAGCATCAAAGTGCGTGACCTCGCTACCGTAGAGGACCTTCTGACTCCTCCAAACATCGTCCGTAAGAACCGCGAGCGCATGGTGAACCTTACCTGTATCGTTGCTGACGGCTATGCACTTTCCGATTGTGTGGAGGCTGCGCAGAAGGCCATCGACCAGAGCGAGATCCCTTCGGAGATTTCGGTGTTGATCGCGGGTGACTTTGAGAACCAGCAGGACACTTTCCGGGACCTCATCACTCTGCTCATCCTGATCATCATTCTTGTTTACATGGTGATGGCCTCCCAGTTCGAGAGTTTCATGACTCCGTTTGTGATCATGCTTGCTGTGCCTTTCACCGTTACTGGTGTGCTCCTCGGCCTCTGGATAACGAAACAGCCTCTGGGTGTGATGGCGATGATAGGTATCATCATCCTGATGGGTATCGTGGTGAAGAACGGTATCGTGCTGCTGGACTTTGCTATCATCCTGCGCCGCAGGGGTATGGAACTCAAGGATGCCATCGTGACAGCCTGCAAGGCCCGTCTGCGTCCTATTCTGATGACTTCGCTCACCACAATTCTCGGTATGCTCCCTATGGCGCTCGGCACCGGAGAGGGCTCGGAGATGTGGAAAGGTCTCGGCATCACGGTGATCTGGGGTCTGACAGTGTCATCACTCATCACACTTGTCATCATACCTGTAGTGTATACATCATTCAGCCAGCGTCAGCTTGACCGCCAGGCTAAAAAGGAAGCTAAACTGCTCGCAGAGCAGAAATAATAACATCAAAAACTGATATTATGGAAATCAATGTTAATGAGCAGAACTTCGCTGAAGTACTTGCATCAGCTCCAGTGGTAGTCGTGGATTTCTGGGCACCCTGGTGTGGCCCTTGTCGCGCACTTGCTCCAACAGTGGAACAGGTGGCTAGCGAATACGAGGGACGCGCAATCGTTGCCAAATGCAATGTCGACGACTGTGAGGATATCTCTATAAAGTATGGTATCCGCAGCATTCCTACGATGATCTATTTCAAAAATGGCGAACCTGTAGAGCGCACTATGGGCCCTGTTGTCAAGGATAAGATTGCGGGAATCATAGATTCTCTGCTTTAATCGACAATCATATGAAGAAGCTCATATTCAGTGTTGCTGTCGCGATGATCTGTGCACTTGGTGCATCAGCCCAGTCCGTTGCGTTCCACGCAGGCGTCCAGGGAGGTCTTACGCTTGACAAGATCAATATGCAGACGACATTGCAGGACTTTGACATAAGGACAGCACCGGGTTGGCATGTGGGTGCCACCGCTATGCTTAAGCTTCCTGCACATTTTGCTGTACAGCCGTCGGTGAACTTCGAGCAGAGCCGCTCCAAACATGAAGACGGCTCCATAGCCAGAGTAAATGCCATCAACGTTCCGATTGCGGTCGAGTGGGGGCCGGATCTGGGTATCATACGTCCGTTTGTCCAGGCTGTACCCTATGTAGACTTCCTGCTTGGCGGAGATCTTTCCACGCTCAAGGATATGGGCCTGGAAGACTTCAAGAACCTTAAGAATACTGCAAACTTCGGCATCGGACTGGGTGGCGGAATCGAAGTGTGGCGTATCCAGATCAGTGCACGATATAACTGGGGACTCGGCTCCATGAGCAAGCCAAACGAGATTCTCAAATCGGCAAACCGCAGAGGTGTAACTATAACTTTGGCATATCTGTTCTTGTAGTGGAAAGTATAAAAGCCCGTTTGGGCGAAGACTGGAACATATTACTCTCAGGCATTAAGCAGTACTTGTCTTCGGACATAGCACTGCTCAATGCTGTTAATGACAATCTGTTGTCCAACTCCGGCAAGCAGTTGCGCCCTTTGTTGGCTCTTCTGGTTGCCAGGGCTATCAGTGGCAGTGTCAATGAGGATACCATTCGTTATGCTGTTGCCAGCGAACTGCTTCATAATGCAACACTTCTTCATGATGATGTGGCTGACCAGTCTGACCAGCGTAGGGGACGCCCTACTCTTCGCGCCCTGATGGGACCTGAGTCCAGCGTGCTTGTCGGCGATTATTGGCTTTCTTGTGCCATGAAGGCTATCATGGACTCTTCTGTAGGACGCGACCGCTGTCTGGGAATCTTCTCCCAGACTCTCATGGACCTTGCATCCGGAGAGATGTTCCAGCTGGAGAAGGCTGGAGCATGTGACACGGTCTTTGATGATTACCTTACAATTATCTATCGTAAGACAGGCTCTCTGTTCGTATCTTCAGCCCAGGCTGCGGCAATCTCTGTCGGCGCCTCTGAAGTAATGGAAAAGGCTGCGGCAGATTATGCAAGGTATATCGGCTATGCATTCCAGATGAGAGATGACATCTTCGACTATGATGGTGATGCAGCTGTAGGCAAACCGCTGGGCGTGGATATACTCGAGAAGAAGATTACTCTTCCACTGCTGGGTGCGCTTGCCAATGTAACGGAGGATGAGGAAGCCAGAGTGCGCGGCTGGATTCGTGACAATGCGGTTGCCGCACGTGACGAGATTGCGGACTTTACACGTCGAAATGGTGGCATCGAGTATGCCCAGCGTGTGCTGAATGAATATATCGGCAAGGCCATAGATGCGCTGAGTGCGTTCCCGCCTTCCGAAGAAAGAGATATGCTGGCAAAACTTGCCGGCTTTATAGCAGTAAGGAGCAAATAATGAAATTCGCAGACATAAAGGGGAACGGATCTACTGTTGCGGCTCTCAAATCCATGGCCGATAACGGGCGTGTGCCGCATGCCCTGATGTTCTACGAGAACCCTCGCTGCGGGGGTCTCGCGCTCGCGTGCGCGTTCCTTCAATATATCAACTGCGAACACCATGTGGACGGGGACTCGTGCGGAGTCTGCCCGTCATGCCGTCAGATGGAGAAACTTGTCCATCCTGATGCCCATTTTGTGTTCCCTGTGAATAAGGGTAAGGTGATTACAGGAGACCATCCTGTATCAGAGCAGGGTATGGCAGAGTTCAGAAAGCTCTTTGCGGAAGACCCTTATTTCACAGAGATGGACCTGTACTCAGCTCTGGATATAGAGTCCAAATCTGGAAATATCAGTGTTTTCGAGACTCGTTCCATCATTAGCAAACTTTCGTTGACATCTATAACGAACGGTTACAAGGCGGTGATAATGTTCCTTCCGGAGAGAATGAATACTCAGGCTGCCAATGCATTGCTGAAGATGCTGGAGGAACCTCCTTCCAGAACCATATTCCTGTTGGTTACACAGAATCCGGAGGATGTGATGACAACCATTGTGAGCCGTTGCCAGGGCATGCGTGTCCTTCCGTTCGACCGTTCGCTTCTGGTTCCCCAGGATCCGTCGTCGGAAATATGTGAGCTGTGGGACAATATGTTTGCGGCTATACTCGGGGGCAATCTTCTCGAGGCGCTCGAACATGCAGATGGCGTGGCTGCCTTGGGCTCGCGCGACAAGCAGCGCTCTTTCTGTGTATATGCTTCGGAACAGCTCCGCAAGGCGTTTCTCGCCAGCCGTGGACTCTCCGATATCGCTTATTTCAGCGATAACGGTGTAGGTGGTGTACTACCCGATGTTGTCGAGCATAAACCTGTATATCAAAGCGAGACAATGTCGGGTAGTACCCATTGCTCCCAAGGTATTGACAAGCGATTAACCGGTGGCTACATTATGAAAGCCATCGCCAATATAGATAAGGCCGCGGCGCTCATCGGGCGCAATGTGGCCGCCAAACTCGTGTTCACAGACCTTGTGAACCGCTTATATATAAATCTTAATAATGGAAGATAGAAACATAGAAACCAAGGAGTTCGATTGTCATCGTGGATGTTCGGTGGAACGTAAACCCGACGGCGAGCTGGAGTGTAACTATCGTGCGGGATGCTGCAAGATGGAGGTATATGACTGGCTGAAAGGAGTGCGCCAGGAGCAGCATGACGATCTGTTCGAGGTCCGTTTCAAGAATACCCGCAAAGGTATTTATCGCAATGCGTCTGGCCAGAGCATCAAAACGGGCGATAAGGTGATCGTGGAGGCTGCCAATGGTCATGATCTGGGTATCGTTACCCTGGAGGGCCCTATCGTGGCCCGTCAGATGAAGGCTAAGAATATCAATCCGGAGGATTTTGAATTCCGCAAGATATATCGTAAGGCAAAGCCTTTCGATGTGGAGAAGTGGCGCGAAGCTACTGCGCGTGAGCAGGAGACCATGATACGTGCCCGTCAGCTTGCTGCAAACCTGTCTCTTGACATGAAGATAGGTGATGTGGAGTTCCAGGGAGATGGCACCAAGGCGATATTCTACTATATTGCCAACGGACGTGTGGACTTCCGTCAGCTGATCAAGGATTTTGCTGAAGAGTTTCATATCCGTGTCGAAATGAAACAGATCGGTGCCCGTCAGGAGGCGGGTTTGATCGGAGGACTGGGGGTGTGCGGCCGTGAACTCTGTTGCAGTAATTACATTTCGTCATTCAAAAGTATCAGTACATCTGCTGCGCGTTGTCAGGACCTGTCTTTGAACCCACAGAAACTCGCAGGCCAGTGTGGTAAGCTGAAGTGCTGTCTCAATTATGAGGTTGCAGCATATATGGATGCGCAGAGCCGTATTCCGCGCGTATATCAGCCTCTCGAATTTGAGGACGGACTGGCTTATCTTGCCAAGACTGACATACTTAAAGAGGTTATGTACTTCACTTATGAGAAGGGTAGTCTCGCATCCCTATATCCTCTCAAATGTTCGGAGGTAAAGGAAATAATTGCGATGAACCGCAAAGGGCAGCGTCCTGAGACCATAAAGAGCGAGCCTGTAAATGAAGAACCGGAGTTTGTAACCTCTGTAGGAGATGATAGTATAACCCGTTTCGACGATAAGAAAAATCCGAAACGCAAGAAACACCATCGCCACAATCGTCATAAAGGGGACAAGCAGGAATAGGTATGGGTAAGGACAAACTTCACAAATTCGCAGAGAATGAGACATTCACCTGTCTGGTTCAGCCAGACGGTAAAAAGGTGATCACTGAGGACGATCCGATGCGCGGCCGATGGAACGAGGACATGTTCCAGACACGTCTCGGAGGTTCGCAGGCTCCTGTTGTCGTCGAGTTTGGATGTGGAAAAGGGGAGTATACAATAGACCTGGCTCAGCGGGAGCCGTCGAAGAACTATATCGGCGTAGATATCAAAGGAGCTCGTTTGTGGCGTGGAGCCAAGACCGCGACAGAAAGAGGACTGAAGAATGTTGCTTTCCTGCGCACGCGCATAGAGTTTATCAACCATTGTTTCGCGGAAGATGAGGTGAGCGAGATATGGATAACCTTCTGCGACCCCCAGTATAAGAAGATCAACAAGCGTCTGACTTGTCCTATGATGCTTGACAGATACAGGAAACTGCTTAAAAAAGGCGGCATCGTTCATCTGAAGACTGATTGCCAGGAGCTTCATGAGTATACCAAGGCTGTTATTGCCGAACAGGGTCTCGAGATGCTTTGCTGTACCAATGACCTGTATGGATGTGGTGCGCTGAAGGGAGAGTATGTGACCCGTTATCCGGGTTATGAGGGTCTTGAACCTGACTTCAGACCGTGTATGGATCCGGCTCCTCAGAAAGATGGAGAACTGCTTTCGAATCCAGCTCTCCGTGAGGTCCAGACTCATTACGAGAAAATGTTTCTTGAGCAGGGTATGGCAATTACATACCTGGCTTTTAAATTATAGCGTATGAGATTGAGAGGTATTGTAATGCTGGTTATCGCCCTGTTATGCAGCTCGTGCGTCATGCATAAGGGGCTGGACCCTGTCACGGGGAAGTACAGGGGCGAGATCGATAATGTGGTGAAGGGCGGAACCGTTACCGTTGCGCAGATAAAAGAGGCGATAGGTGACGATGTGAAGATAGATTCGCTCCATTATGATGACAAACTGCTCTATGACGTGGATTTTTATCATGTCAGCTATTTCACGCAGTATGGACTCGAGGGCTCGCTGGTTGCCAGTCCAAAGATGGTGTATGCAAGGGCATTGCTGCTGATACCTCATGGTGTCTCGGCCGATAATGTCCGTCTTGCCGCATATTTCCATGGTACTGTGCTGCCTGTTCCTGAGTTTACGGATATATTCGGCATGGGTACGCCTTCGGATTTTACCGGAGACAATGGCAGCCAGGACGTGCGTCACTGCGGACTTCCTTTGGCTTCTGCCGGATACTGCGTAATACTTCCTGAGTATACAGGCTATGGCCCGACAGCCAATCTGGATCATCCTTTTGTGTATTATCCCGAGCTTTGGTTGAGTTCGTTCGATGCCCTGGAAGCAGGCGTCAGAGCTATGAAGGACGAGAAATACGGAATCGGAATAGACCCAGGCAAGAAGATATGGCTCAGCGGATGGAGCCAGGGAGGCGGTATGGCGCTCTATGCGCAGAAGATGCTTGAGAATGATCCATTCTACAAGGGGAAATTCGAGGTGCAGGCTACATCCACTCTTGCAGGCCCGTTCAATATGACCCGTTTCCTTGGAGATATGCTGAAGAATAAGAAGCAGATATATCTCATGATGCCGCTTTATGGTTGGGCCGGATATGCCATAAATTTGTTCTGCCCTGACCTTCAACGTCCTATGGACCAGATCTTCAGGCCTGCGATTTATGACCAGATCGATGCATTCCTGCAGTTCGGCAGCACCCCGGCTGACATGTTTCAGGAGTTCTTTATCGAGCATATGCTGGACGGTACGGACCCTGCGTTTGCAAAAGCTCTCGAGCAAGATAGTACCTGCAGCTCGTGGGACCCTGTTGCGCCTGTATTCATGCATCATGGCGAGAAAGACTCCATCGTTCCATGCTTCAATTCTCAGGATGCATATGCAGGCCTGAAGGACAGGGCTGCGAATGGTGTGGAACTTCATATATATCCAGGTCAGGACCATGCGACATTTGTGCCGACATATATGAGCAAGACTATCGAAGAATTCAATTCTGTGCTGTGATGAAGAAGGTAATATCAATAATCTCATTCCTGGCTGTGTGCATGGGTGCCTCGGCAATCAGTTTCCAGCTCAGAGACGATTTCTGTCTGAATACAAACTATTACAATTGTGCCACGCGTTTTGTGAACGAGGGCATATATATCGGAGCGTATAGCGGTTATACCATGAATATGCCACGGCTTTCGGGCAAGGAACCGCTAGACTTGAATGTAGACCTTTCTGTGGCCAGACCAAAATATACGGTCTTTGCCTCTGTTTCACACGATGAGAGGTCTTACTTCGATAACATATGTCTGTCCGGCGGGTACAACCGCATATTCAGATTTAACGAACATCACACGCTCAAGGTAGGCGCCAGAGCCATCATGGGTGTCAACAGTGTGGATTTCTTTCATCTGCCGTATGAAAGCCCCGTGGATGATGACAAGTCCAGGATTATTCTGACTCCTGATGTCGATCTTGGTATCGAGTACGTATACAGGTTCTTCCATTTGGGACTGTCTGTAAAGAATGTCATACAGACCCCGGGAAAATTCAATGGTGTGACCTACGTAAGTTTCCCGCGTTCATACTACGGAAACATCCTCTTTGATGTGAAGTTTCTGGGTGGAAACATCATGCTGCAGCCTTATCTGGCCATGGGTTTCACGCAGAATGTATTATTGGTGGCCGGTACGGATATAAAGTTCTGGCAGCGATACAGAATAGGTTATACATTCCGAGCCCCTGATCTGCATCATAATGTCTTCGCTTCCGTGGATATATGTGACAGGGTGATACTGAATGCCGGCTATTCCGTGTCTGGAGGCCATCCGTATTCTACGGTCTTTGCCGGAATCACGGTGAAACTCGCCAAGTAAGATATCATCCATGCGCTACGTCATAAAGTTGTCATATAACGGTTCGGCATTCAGCGGCTGGCAAGTCCAGAGCAACGCTCCCTCTGTGCAGGGCGCGCTTCAGGACGCTTTGTCTATGCTCTGCGGCGAACCTGTGACAGTGACCGGCGCAGGGCGTACGGACGCCGGCGTGAACGCCAGCAACTACGTTGCCCATTTCGACGTCTCGCTCGCTATCGCAGACTGCGATAAGCTCGCGTACCGTCTCAACGCCGTCCTCCCGCGCCAGATAGCGGTACATGATATAGCTCCGGTGAGTGACGGTTTTCATGCCCGCTTTAGCGCCATCATGCGTCAGTATAAGTATTATATCCATTTCACTAAAGATCCTTTCAATGACCAGTTCAGCTGGTATTGCAAATATCGTCTTGATGTGGATAGAATGAATAAAGCCTGTGAATATCTGCTCGGCGTGCATGACTGCACCTGTTTCGAGAAGAAAGGCTCCGACAACTCCACTTCCATCTGCGATATCAAATTCGCTCACTGGGAGGAAATGGTGCCGGGAACTGGCTATCCATTTCCGTGGGATTCGGCTTCGCCTCAGCCCCTCCCAAGCAAGCTTGGGCCCCTCCCCCTGTATCTGTCCGGGGGTGGACAGACCCACGGAAATGGACAGCAGTTCCCGGCACCGCTGATTTTTACCGTAGAAGCGAATCGCTTCTTAAGGAATATGGTTCGTGCCATAGTTGGTACTATGGTGGATATCGGCCGAGGTGTACACGAGCCTGAATATATATTGGAGATTTTAGATCATGGGACACGCGGAGATGCCGGGCAGTCTGTGCCGGGCAATGCCTTGTTCCTGACAAAGATAGAATACTAGAAATATGACCGCTACACTTGACCTTAAAATAAAAGAGATTCTGGAAAAACTGCATTTGCGTGGAGCGCAGAAATCCGAACTTGACCTTGTGTGGGATGCGTACAAACTTGCGACAGAACTTCATGACGGGCAGCTGCGACGTAGCGGGGCGCCTTATATCATACATCCTGTCGATGTGGCAGAGATCGTGGCGGAGGAGATGGAGCTTGATGCAAATTGTGTGATTGCCGCCCTTCTGCACGATGTGGTGGAAGATACAGACTATACCCTCGAGCAGGTGCGCGAGCGCTATGGCGATGACGTGGCATTTCTTGTAGATGTTGTCACCAAGAAGACAACGCAGACCGGGCAGAGCAAACAGGTCGAGAACTTCAAGCAGATACTCTCATCGATGCAGTACGATATCAGAGCACTGATGATCAAGCTGGCCGACCGTCTGCACAATATGCGTACACTGGAGAGCATGCCGGCAGCCAAGCAGATGAAGATAGCCGGAGAGACTGATTTCTTCTATGCTCCGCTTGCGGGACGCCTGGGCCTGTATCGTGTAAAGTCGGAGCTTGAGAATCTTTCGTTCAAGTTCCGTTGCCCGCGCGAATATGACACTCTGGCAAATTATCTTGCGGAAGACAAGAAGGCTACCATTCTCGAGGTCGAGGCTTTCGTAGAACATATAAAGGAAATACTCACTGCGCGAGGTATAGCTGTTCAGGTGCAGGTGCGCTATCGTAAGCCTTATAGCATATGGCGCAATATGCAGGAAGCAAATTGCGACTATTCAAAGGTGGAATTCAAGCATTATATCCGTGTGATATATGAGGTGAACGACGGCTGGGGAGAGAAGGATATGAGCCTGTATATATACTCGTCTCTTACCGACAAGTTCAGAGAACGTCCCGGCAGCGTGGTCAATTATATAGACCGTCCGAAAGAGAATGGCTATCAGAGCTTTCATGTGAAGCTTCTCAGTGCATCGGGACGATGGGAAGAGCTGCATATCAGCTCAGAACGCATGCTGCACAATTCGTGCGTGGGATTTCTAGCCCAGTCTACTGCTGAAAACAAGATACAGTGGACGGAGAAGATGAAAACCATGCTTCAGGAAATGGCGGAGGTCGGTACTGATGATTTCATGAAAGGAGTCAGCACGTCATTCTATAATGAGGATATCTATGTTCTTACTCCTAAGGGCAAGGTCGTGATTCTGCCGCAGGGTGCTACGGTGATTGATTTTGCATATGAGCTGCATAGTGATATAGGCAATCATGCCCAGTATGCCCGCATCAATGGAAAGCTCTCCACAGTGAAAACGGTTTTGAATCGTGGTGATGTGGTGCAGGTGTTTACCAATGAGAATGTCCATCCAGAGCCGGATTGGCTCAAATATGCAACAACGTACAAGGCTATTCGCCGCATCTCTGCATCTGCCCGCTCCATGTATTCGGAGCTCGATGCTGTATATGAGAGATGCGAGGAGTGCAAGCCTCTTCCTGGCGATGAGGTCATAGGCTTCAAGAATGATGACGGCAAGATCACGGTGCACAAGAGGAATTGTCCTATAGCCGTGAAGCTGGCGGCAGAAAAGGGAGATGCCATAGTTACCGTCGAGGAACTGGAAGAGAATGAGAATGTTGTTTTCGCCACTAAATTCCATATCGTGGCAATAGATCGCCCTTCGCTTCTCAGTGATATTATAGGATGTATATCAGGCAACGGCCTGTCCATGACTTATCTGGAGATTCACACCTCAGACTGGATTGTAGACTGCACTGTCGAGTTCGGTATCCACTCGTACGACGAACTGCTGCGTATCACAGCTCTGATTTCTGCTATCCAGGGCATCGAGGAGGTTGTAGTCTGCTAGAGGTCGCGAGGGTGTTAACAAAAAGCATTTTGATGCTTTCGACCCGAGCAGAAGGGCTTTAGCCCGCCGGATGAACCCCATTAATGAGGTTGGGTACAAAAACAGGATGGCAAAATCTGCCATCACAACGCTTCTGCGTTGCGTGCGGGAGCACGGGGGGATGGGGTGGAACCCCATTAATGAGGTTGGGTACGAAAACAGGATGGCAAAATCTGCCATCCTGTTTTCGTACCCAGAGCCGGGATCGAACCGGCACGGATTGCTCCACTGGTGTTTGAGACCAGCGCGTCTACCGATTCCGCCATCTGGGCGTTGCAGAAGAACTCGCCTCCTTTAACTTTGCAAATGTACATCATTTAAGTGAGGTTTGCAAAAATTGCTGAAAATATTAACTTTGTAAATCATCTATGATTTATATGGCGAACGTGAATTTGATTTTTGCCTCGGAGGTGGGGAAACTGGCGGATGTTCTCAAGATGTATCCTGCTGTGTTTGTTGTGTCAGACAGAAATATAAGCGAGGCTGTCACAGAGCCTCTGGTAGAGGAGTGTGCAGAGAAGGGAGTCGCTATACGCGGCGTCCTCAATATCAAGACGTCAGAACGGCTGAAGAGTTTCAGGACTCTGGAGCGTATCCATAGATGGCTTATCGCTTCGGGGGCAGAGAGAAATGCCCTCGTGCTCGCTGTGGGAGGAGGTATTACCACGGATCTTGCCGGCTTCGCTGCGTGTACCTATAAGCGCGGCGTGAAATATGCCAATGTCCCTACTACACTTCTGGCACAGGTGGATGCGGGCATAGGCGGCAAGACAGGATGTAATATCGGCGGCTACAAGAATATGGCAGGAGTCATATGCCAGCCGGAATTCACCTTTATCTGCCCTGAATTTGTAAAATCCCTTCCTTGGAATATCTTCAGTGCAGGATATGCGGAGCTTCTCAAGACATTCATCATAGGGGATGCAGAATCGTATCGCAGGGCTGTGGAGACTGAGGATTTCGCCAACCTGCCCGAGCTTATTCGTTGTGCTGCCCTTATCAAGGCCCATATTGTGGAAATGGACCAGTTTGAGAACGGAGAACGCCGCAAGCTGAATCTTGGTCATACTTTCGCCCATGCCATAGAATACAAGTCTTCGCACAGCCTGTTTCACCGTGGCATCTCTCATGGACACGCCGTGTCAATGGGAATGATCATGGCGTCACGCCTTTCGGAGAAGGAGGGCATTGCACCTGCGGGTCTCACAGATCGGCTGATTGCGGATTTCGAGAGGGTGGGACTCCCGACCGAGTGCCCATGGACAGAGGAAGAACTCCAGGAGGTAATCCGTACGGACAAGAAGGCAGAGGATGGAAAGATAAACTATGTGCTTGTCGAGAAGATAGGCAGCGTGGTTGTAAAAAAACTGTAGGGCATAGATAAACAGGAAGGTATGGTTTGCGCATCTATACAGAACAAGAACGCGGAGCAGATAAAGGAAATACTGCAACATGTGGCGATGGCTGAGATCCGCCTGGATAGCTGTGATCTCAGCGACGAGGATATTATGGATGTATTCAGCAGTGATGTGCCGCTGATAGCCACATGCCGCATAGACAAGTCCGATGTTCACAGCTCTGAGCATAGGCTTACCGTTGCGATAAAGGCTGGTGCCCGATATGCAGACCTGGAGATCGAGGCCCCCAAGCCCATGAGCAAGCGCATCGCGCAGGCCTGTGCCGAGTGGGGAACCGTGATGATTCGTTCATATCATGATTTCGAGGCTACACCTTCGCTCGATGAGCTCAGACAGATGGTCGACAAGTGCCGCCATCATGATGGTGAGATTGTTAAGATAGTTACGACTGCGCATTCTCCCGAAGATGCAGAGCGTGTGCTCTCGCTCTATAATTATTATACCGCGGATTCTCTGGTGGCATTCGCTATGGGAGCAGCCGGCAGCGATTCCCGCGTACAATGTCTTGCAAAAGGTTCTCCTTTCAGCTATTCATGTGTTACCGGGCAGGAAGCCACGGCTCCGGGCCAGATGACATATGATGCCATGCATGAAAAGGTATATGGGTCATTCGGTACTGTCAAAACGGGTGAGATCAGGATGCCGGCATCCAAGAGCTATGCCCAACGTGCCATCATATCTGCCGCAATGGCTGAAGGTACAAGTCATCTGGGCGGTTATAGTCCGTGCGATGATTCAGAAGCAGCCATAGGCGTGGCTCGTACTCTCGGAGCGGACGTGAAGTCAGAGGCCAGCGCAGACGGCTCGATGCTGCTTACAATAGAAGG